>CAZGPW010000092.1:0-30930 GCA_964527535.1 uncultured Bacteroidales bacterium | reverse complement strand
ATTTATACCATTGAAGGTAAAAAAGTATCTTCTGAAGTGACAACAAAAGATGTGTATAAGACTCCAGATTTACCACCAGGGGCTTATATGCTGAAAGTTATGAACGATGACGCTTACAATCTGTTTATTGATAAACTGATTATTACAAAATAAACCCTTTTTTGTTTTCTGAAAGCCATCTGAAAACCAGATGGCTTTTTGTTTTTTATCTTCTTGTTTCACAACTGATTACATGGTTTTCTAAAAAAAATAAAAAATTGTTGTTTTTATTTATCATTTCTTATTTTTATCTTGGTAAATTATTTTCATGACGAAACGTGAAGAGAAAGAAAAGTCATTATTATGAAAAAGGAAATTAAATTCAGCCTGTTGTACAGGGATATGTGGCAATCCTCGGGAAAATACGTGCCCCGCGTTGATCAGTTAAAGCGCATTGCCCCTGCCATCATTGACATAGGTTGTTTTGACAGGATCGAAACGAACGGTGGTGCTTTTGAACAGGTTAATCTGTTGTTTGGTGAAAACCCGAACAAAGCCGTCAGGGAATGGGTAAAACCATTCAACGAAGCAGGCATTGAAACCCACATGCTTGAGCGTGCATTGAACGGTATTCGCATGTATCCCGTACCCAAAGATGTTCGCAGGCTCATGTTTCAAGTCAAAAAAGCTCAGGGCGTTGATATTGCCCGCTCATTTTGCGGACTGAATGATCATCGTAACCTGGAGTTATCGATAAAATACGCCAAAGAAGCAGGCATGACATCGCAGGCCACATTAAGCATAACGCATTCAAAAATCCATACGGTTGATTATTACATGAATGTTGTTGACCACGCTGTGGAATATGGTACCGATGAAATATGCCTGAAAGACATGGCAGGCATCGGACGTCCTGTGTTTTTGGGGAAATTGGTAAAAGCCATCAAAGATAAATATCCTGATCTGATAGTACAATACCATGGGCATTCAGGCCCCGGGTTTTCTGTCGCCTCAATGCTGGAAGTGGCTAAAGCCGGGGCAGATTATCTGGATACTGCTATGGAACCGTTGTCATGGGGCATGGTACATCCTGATATCATAACCATACAAAACATGTTGAAAGATGCTGGCTTTCTGGTAAAAGACATCAACATGAAAGCCTATATGGAAGCCAGGGCATTGACACAGGAATTTATTGATGATTTTCTGGGATACTGGATAAACCCCAAAAACCGGTACATGTCATCCTTAATGATCGCACCCGGGCTGCCCGGCGGCATGATGGGCAGCATGATGGCTGACCTTGAGAATATTCATACCGGCATTAATGCCCAACTGGAAGCCCAGGGTAAATCACCCCTCACTTTGGATGAATTGCTTGTTAAATTGTTTGATGAAGTGAATTATGTATGGCCAAAAATGGGCTATCCGCCACTGGTAACACCATTCAGCCAGTATGTTAAAAATGTGGCATTATTAAATATCATGAGCCTTTATCAGGGTAAAGAACGTTTTCAAACCATTGATAACAACACTTGGGATATGCTGCTTGGAAAGGCCGGAAAACTACCAGGGCCCCTTGCCCCGGAGATTATACAGCTAGCTGAAGAGCAAGGCAGGGAATTCTATACCGGCGTCCCCCAGGACAATTATCCCGATGAATTGGATAAATTCAGAAAAGAAATGGAAGAAAACGGTTGGGATACCGGCGAAAATGATGAAGAACTTTTTGAACTTGCCATGCATGACAGGCAATACCGTGATTATAAAAAAGGCATTGCCAAAGAAAGGTTTAATAAAGAATTGGAAAACCTGAAACACCAAAGCAAAGAAACAAAAGCAACTTCAGGCGTTAAATCCACAAGCAAATCCAACAACATGGAAGAGGTGTGTTCACCATACTACGGGAAAGTGTATCTGGATCTCAGCCTTGAAATGGATGAAAATAAAATTAAAGCCGGGGATAAAGTTGAAAAAGACCAACGCCTGTGCTACATTGAATCCAGAGCCAGTTATCACAGCATTAAATGCCCGGTGGATGGTGTAGTTGAACGTATTAATTTCAACGAAGGAGACATCATCAAAAAAGAAGATGTGCTTTTCACCATAGAGAAAGAAAAATAAACACAATTTATGCCTTGGCCATACTTTCCTGCAATTGATAAATAATCGCCTGTATTAAATTTTTTATACCGGTATGTGTTTATCGCTGTCTGCTAAATGCATTTAGCCACTTCGGCAAACTTACTTCGTGTTTCCTGAGCATGCTCCGGCTAAACGCAGAACATCGTAATTTGGCATGTTACGGCTGTTAGGCAGACAGGCTCATCTGATGTCATTACCCCGCAACCTGTGAGGCTTCGGGATAAACTTCTCCCCCTCCTTTTTTTCTGATCGAAAAAAACCTGTCATCGTTTCCGATAACAGGCAAGTTTCACGTTGTGAACCTGGGAGGAGTTCCCGAATGCCTGTGAGGCTTCGGGATAAACTTCTCCCCCTCCTTTTTTTCTGATCGAAAAAAACCTGTCATCGTTTCCGATAACAGGCCAGTTTCACGTTGTGAACCTGGGAGGAGTCGAACCCCCAACCTTCTGATCCGTAGTCAGACGCTCTATCCAGTTGAGCTACAGGTCCATTGTTTTGTGACTGCAAATATACGGTATTTTTTTTCATTACAGAAAAAGATTGTTCATATTTTTCGGTTTTTCCTGTTTGATTTATCAGGATGAAACAAAAAAACGAAACTTGTTGGTTTTACTTTTTCAGTATTTCATTTTAATTATACTGTTTACAATGTTTATTTTTACCCTGTTGAAAAAAGCTTTTTTTTTTCATCTTCTAAACAAATTTTTCTTATTTTTATCCTTAAATAAATACTATGATTTTTAAGATAAGTGCTTTATTGTTTACATGCCTCTTGAGCTTCAATGCGTTTGCACAGCATGATTTCCGTTGCAGCACACCGGAAATGAACCGTATTGAACTGGAAAATAATCCCGAAGCCCGTGCACGACGTGCTGCACTCCGGGAATTTATTGAACATTATACCGAAACAAAAGAAGATAAAAATGATGTTTACATTATTCCTGTTGTGTTTCATGTTGTACACAATTATGGAAGTGAAAACATTTCCTATGACCAGGTGGCTGATGCTGTCAGGATTTTAAATGAGGACTATCGCAAAATGAATCTGGATACAAGCTTTATCATTGATGAATTTAAGCCGTTGGCAACGGATGCACAGATAGAATTCAGACTTGCTGCATTGGACCCGTCAGGAAATTGTACCAATGGCGTTACAAGAACTGCGTCACCACTGACCTTAAATGGCGGGGAGCAAGTTAAAGATGTTGCCCCGGGATGGCCATGCGCTAGTTATTTAAATATTTGGGTTGTCCGTGGAATTGGCGGGGGCGTAGCCGGATATTCATATTACCCGGGAACCGTAGAAGATGGCCGGGATGGCATTGTGATTTTGCATACCTACATAGGGTCAATTGGCACGGGCCAGGATAAACACACACTCACACACGAAGTTGGCCATTGGTTGAACCTGGCTCACCCATGGGGAAGTACCAACGATCCCGAAGTGGCATCCAATTGTGATATTGATGATGGCATTGATGACACCCCCCTTACCATTGGTCATACATCATGTGATTTGTATGCCAATACTTGTGGCAGCCTCGATAATGTTCAAAACTATATGGAATACTCTTTTTGTTCCAGGATGTTTACACACGGACAGGGAGAAATGATGCGTGCAGTATTGAACAGCTCTGTTTCTGATCGTGATAATTTGTCAACAGAAGCCAATCTCATTGCCACAGGGACACTCAATCCGGATGAAGCGGATATATGCCAGGCCAATGCTGAATTTTCTTATGATGTTTCCCGTGGTTGCGAAGGTTTTTCTGTGCAATTTACGGATATGACTTATGGAACCGATAGCATAACCAGTTATAACTGGACGTTTGAGGGAGGTACACCAGCGGTGTCTAATGAAAGGCATCCGGTGATAATGTATGAAACTGCCGGGTACTATGATGTTGAACTTGAAGTGGTCAATCCGGCAGGAAATGATATAGCTGCAAAAACAAAAGTCATCCGGGTCTATCCCCCTACAGCAGGAGAATCACTACCGGTGGTTGATGGCTTTGAAACGCAAGAATTCCCCGATGGACAAAATTCTGCTGACGATTATTATTTCATTAACCAGGGCGTAAATGGCTTCAGCAGAACTTCTGCAGCTGCTTTCGAGGGGGAGTATTCCATGTTTATAGATATAAAAAATGAAATTGAAGGGGATAAAAATGCGTTTGTTATGCCGGCAGTACAATGTGAGTTTCCGGATTTTCCCTTGCAGGTAAATTTTGATTTGGCTTATGCTCAATCTGAGGAGAACGATAATGATATATTAAAAGTGTTTGTTTCCAACGATTGTGGAGAAAATTGGATGATCAGATATTACAAAAGCGGAAATACCATGACAACAGCGGATAATTATTACCCGGCCGGGACATTTACCCCTTCTTCAGATGAATGGAACACTGAAAGCTTTGATATAAACGAATCCTGGTTTGGTGAAGCGGGTTCGGTACGTCTGAAATTCGAAGCTGAAAGCAAAGGTGGAAATGCCTTATACATAGATAATGTCAACATCACATCCCTGACACATCTCAGGCAGAAATCTGATGCAACATTTAATCTTTATCCCACAAATTTCAGCGATAAATTGTTTTTGCAATCAGATATACAGTCAGATGCTATTTTAACCCTTTACGATGTTTGCGGTAAATTGCTAGGCAGGGCTGAAATTGGTCTGAAAAATCCTCAAAACATCGCCGGATACATACCTGAAGATTATTCAGGTATGGTAATTATAAAAATTAAAACACAAAACAATGTTGCGATTTTCAGAGCCATCGCAGGAGATTAAGGATGTGTTTTCAGGGAATGGTTTTGATCATTAAATACAAAAGTTATCAGGGAATAAGATTTACGCTTACTTTGTCAAAACATCAACATAAAAAACTAAAACATTATGAAACGTATTTGTGCATTTCTAACAACATTATTAGTTGCGGCAACGCTTGTTCTTCCATTTAAGGCAAACGCTCAGTCCCCTGAGAAAATCAGCTACCAGGCTGTCATCAGAGACACAGGTGGTGATTTGGTTGCCAATCAAAGTGTAGGTATGCAAATCAGTATTTTACAGGGTTCTGTGAGTGGAACAGCGGTTTATACAGAAACACAGGCAACTGTAACCAATGCAAACGGGTTGATCAGCATTAATATCGGCGAAGGCTCAAGTGGGGATGATTTTTCTGCCATTGATTGGTCAAACGGGCCGTATTTTATCAAAACGGAAACCGATCCCCAAGGGGGCACAGATTACACCATAAGCGGCACAAGCCAAATTTTGAGTGTCCCTTATGCCATACATGCCACAACAGCTGATAATGTTACCGGCGGGATTACTGAAACTGACCCTGTGTTTTCTTCATGGGACAAAACCAGTGGCATCTCCATTATGGAAAATCAAATACTGGATTTTGGCAGTTATTTAGAATCTGAATCAGACCCGGTTTATAGTGGTTCCGTTGCAGCAGGCATAAGCGTTGCAGATATCAATACCTGGGACAACAAACTCGACAGTGAGTCAGATCCGGTTTTTTCGAGCTGGGATAAATCCTCCGGAATATCCATCACCGAAAGCCAGATCAGCAATTTTGGTTCATACCTGGAAAGCGAAAGTGACCCTGTTTTTGGGGCATCGGAGGCTGCCGGTATCACAGCTTTTGACATTGCTACGTGGGACAACAAACTTGACAGCGAATCAGATCCCGTTTTTTCAGGATGGGATAAATCCACCGGTATTTTAATTACTGAAAGCCAGATCAGTGACCTTGAACATTTTACCACAGCAGACGAAACCGACCCTGTTTACGGTTCATCAGTAGCCAGTGGTATTACCGGAACAGACACGACGAATTGGAACAACAGCCTTGACAGTGAAAGCGACCCATTATTTTCTGCATGGGACAAATCAACAGGCATTTCAATCACTGAAAGTCAAATCATCGACCTTGACCATTTTACCACAGCTGACGAAACTGATCCCGTGTTTGGAGGTTCACTGGCTGCGGGTATTACCGGTGCTGATACAGCAAACTGGAACAGCAAATTGGATACTGAAACGCAAAATCTGTCCGATGTGCTTTCTTATAGCAACGATGGTGGCGCCATGCAAATTAAAAACATTGCAGAACCCACAGAGAATCAGGATGCTGCCACCAAATCTTACGTTGATGCCCTGGAATTCAGAGTGTTTGAGTTGGAATATAACGCCGGCAAAGACACGGTTGTGGATTGCGATGGCAATGTGTATGACATAGTAAAATTTGGAGACCAGTATTGGTTTGCTGAAAACATGAAATCCACAACATATAATGATTGTACTGATATCCCTAATGTAGAAGATGCTGGTGTCTGGTCAGGCCTTTCTACACCTGCTTTTTGCTGGTATGACAATGATAGTTCAGCAAATGCTCAAAATTTTGGGGCTTTGTACAACTGGTACGCTGTGAATACAGGGAACCTTTGCCCGGAAGGATGGCATGTAGCTACCGATGATGACTGGAAAGCACTGGAAATGTTTTTAGGCATGCCGCAGGTGGATGCCGATGATATAGGATACCGTGGCACCGACGAAGGAGCGAAACTGGCAGGAACCGGTTTGTGGTACATGGGGACTTTAACAGGAGCCACTGAATTTGGTAGCAGTGGGTTTGATGTAGTGCCCGGTGGTAATCGTGATCAAGATGGAACTTACTATCCTCAAGGAAACTATATGGGATACCAATGGAGCAGTACAAATTATAGCCCCAGTAATGCCATGTTAAGGCTTGTTCAATACGATAGAAAAACCATTTACAGAGAAAGTGCACATAAAAGATTAGGAAATTCTGTGCGGTGTGTAAAAGATTGAGTGTAAAATACCCTCTGTTTACCTGATCTTTTTGTGTGCAATAACCGATAGGTTACAAGTCTGAAGTCTGAAGTCTGAAGTCGGAAGACCGGAGTCGGAAGAAATATTCATAACTCCTGACTTCCGACTCCCGACACCATTACACCTAAAATCACATGAATTTTTCTTTTTAGATATTCCTTGTTTTACACTGCTTGTCCGGCTTTTTGACGGAAAGTTTGCAGTAGAACCATAAAAAATATTATTTTTGAACCACATTGTAGCAACAATAGTAATGACAACATGCTGTTTTACACCAACAATGTAATTTATACTGGATTTTTAAAGACAAGCCCAATGAAAAAAACACTCACGATTTTATCGATTGCCTTGGTAGCAGTGCTTCCCGGCTGTGAAAAAAATACAGCACCAAGCTGTGAAATAACCTCGCCAGAAGCGGATTCGGAAATAACGCAAGGAGAGGTGGTAACTATAACTGTTGAAGCAGAAGACCCGGATGGAAACCTAAAGGAAGTGCGTTTCTATGTGGATGATGAAAGCATTGGCACTGCAGCCGGGGATCCATATTCCTGCTCCTGGAACACAGGCGACATCGCTGAAGGCAGCCATTCTATAAAAGCCACGGCCATTGATGAAGAGGGTGAAGAAGCATCGGATAACCTTACAATTAGCATTGTGTCTGGCGGAACAAGTTCCAGCGCCCCGGAGGCAGTATTTTCAGCATCCTCTGAAAACATATCCACAGGCGTGGCTGTCACCTTTGCTGATGAATCAACAAATGACCCCACTAGCTGGAGCTGGGATTTTGGCGATGGGGAAACGTCCACAGAACAAAACCCATCACATTGTTATCTCAGTACCGGTACATATACCGTAGAATTGTCAGTAAGCAACAATGACGGCTCTGATACCGAAACCAAAACAGATTATATTGAAGTGACTGAGCCGGTTACAGGATCATTCACTGACCAGCGTGATGGCACTACCTACGAGACGGTTACATTAGGGGATCAGGAATGGATGGCGGAAAACCTCAAATATTTGCCTGATGTTTCAGGGCCCGGGGCAGGTGCGTCTGCAAGTCCGTATTATTATGTGTATGGTTACGATGGCACTGATGTCGCAGAAGCCAAAGCAACAAACAATTACAGTACGTATGGGGTATTGTATAATTTCAATGCTGCCATGTCAGGTGCTTCGGGCACTGACCTGAACCCAAGCGGTGTCCAGGGAGTATGCCCGGATGGATGGCATGTTCCCAGCGATGCTGAATGGAAAGAGCTGGAAATGACACTGGGCATGTCACAGGTTGAAGCTGATGACACCGGAAGACGCGGCGAGAATGAAGGCTCCTGCTTAGCGGCTGATACTGACTTATGGGTGTATGGTGCGTTAAGAGGTGGCGATCCAATCGGCCTCAGTGGATTTGATGCCTTACCCGGCGGAAACCGTGGTACCAATACAGCGTTTGAAAACAAAGCCTACCTGGGTAACTGGTGGAGCGGGACCGAAGGCACAAGCAGCAGCAGCAAAGTTCGCGTCATCGAGTATAATTTCCGAACTGTGTACAGAATTAATTACGACAAAAAAATGGGGCTGTATCTCCGTTGTGTGAAAGATAATTAAACCCGGCCTCAACAAATAACTTTCTGATGAATCATCATCTTATGGATGGAATTTTGCCCTGAATCTTTTTACTGTCCACTTTTTTCGTTATGAATTGTGTGATATTATTTAGCATTTTGTAAGTATTTTAATCAATAACTTTTATATCTAAATTTTTATTTATCTTTAAACCGTGTAAAGTATGGATGAGGTAAATAGGAACGTTATAAATGATGTCATCCGAGTGACTGACCTGTAAATTCTTTATGATATGAAAAAAGTATGTATTTTAATTTGTTTTAGTGTGTTTGTGCTAGGTGGGTTTTCTCAAAACTATGTTCCATCCACATTTGATTCTATCCCTGAACCTGAAAAACGTAATTGCATAACTATTGGGATAATGCAGGGTGGTGGTTCTATGATTGGTGTGGATATGGAGTTTTTGCTGATAGACAAATTGGGCGCTCAGATTGGTGCTGGTATTGTTGGGTTCGGTGGTGGTTTAAATTACCATTTTAAACCAACATTGAGAAGTTCATTCATGTCCCTGGGATACTGGCATCAGGGGTTTGAAGAATCCTTCACGCAAAATGCTGTTGGGCTTACCTGGGTTTTCAGAGGTAAAAAATGGTTTACGTTCCAGATAGGTGCAGGCATTCCCATTGAACAAAGTGATGAAATGGAGGATAAATATGGAGATTCTCCTTTCATGTTGCTTTATTCCATAGGTGTTTATCATATTTTCTGATTGTTTATGGGAATAAATATAGCTCCTCAAAAGCAATGTGATATTCCTTTGTGGATGCCGAAATAAACGCTTATCTGTTTAATAATCTGCGTCTCCACAAATAAAATTGTACCTTAAATCCGCATGTAGTTTGTGCTTCCCGCATCTGTCATACACTTCATCCCCTCGTTACGCAAATTACTTGCGGCTTTAAGCTTGTACTCCTTTCACAGGTTGTTTTCAAATTTTATTTTGTCAGATGGTATATATTTTTTACCTTTAGTCTTTTATCCTCTACCTCTCGCTGAGGGATATAATTATAAGGGATATCTGAAATAAGAAATAATAAATTGTTGAACATTAAAAAAACAAGTCATTATGAAAAGAAAATGTATTTTATGCTCGGTTCTCTTCTTTTTTGTTTTGCCCGTTATATCTATAGCACAGGACAAAGCTGATGAAGTAATCAATCAGGCGGTGGAAAAATACCAAAAGCAATTGAAAAAAGTGAATGATATGACCACCACTTACGAGGACGGTGTTCATTACCTGAAACGTGAAAAACACGAAGGAAAAATCGTAACCAAAGCCCGTGTTGAACAGGAGGTCAACGGGCAGCAGTCAGTAAGTATTTATGACGGCGAATATTATTGGACTAAAAATTCACAAACAGGTGATATTCAGAAATCTGAAATGGAAACCTATCCTGTGGATATGGTACTGGGAATGAAAGATCAGGATTATAACTACCAGGGAACAGAAAAAGTGGATGACTCTGAATGTCATCACCTTACCATTGAGGATGCACCTTTCAGTGAAATGCCTTTCCCCGGAATGGCTGAAAGCATGAGCCAGGCAGAAACAGAGGACATGACTTTCGATGCTGATGTTTTCATTGATACAGAAAAAATGGTGACCCGTAAACTTATCATTGAAATTGATGACGTTAGTATGGAAGGCAATAACAAAGAACGGGATGTCAAAATTACAATGTTGAACAGTGATTTTAAGAATGTATCCGGTGTGGATGTGGCCTATTATTCTGAATCAGTTACGGAATTTGAAATGTCGCCTGAAGAAAAACGGCAAATGAAAGAAAGCCGTGAGCAGATGAAAAAGCAAATGGAAGATATGCCCGAAGAACAAAGGGAAATGATTGAATCACGCATGGAAGCAATGGATAAATCGGGGATGATGAGCGGAAAAATGAAATCCACAAGAAAAGTAAAAGAAGTAAAAATTAATACAGGGATTGATGATAGCCTGTTTAACACAGACAACCTGTAGAAATAGTTTTTCCCTTTAACAATCATGAGCCCATTAAAATAGCAGTAGAACCATCTGTTCTTTAGGATGCCTTTTTTGTACTGTGCCGAACTTGTACTAAATTTATCGCCCCGTTAAATGGCCTGCGTGTTTTGGCAGGTTGATCTATGCAAGGTTATTTTAATGTAAATACTATGGCACTACAAGAAGAATTGAAACAACAGGGAGATTTCCTTTTCAGGTACAGAAGTTATTTCCCATTGATGCTGCTAATTTTGGGATTGGGTGTTCAGGTATATGAATCCGCCCTGGACAATAATAATTTCCCGCTACTTGAAAATGCCCTGAAATCGGCCGCTATTTTTGTGGGGTTGTTTGGGTTTTTTATCAGGGCTTTTACCATTGGATATACGCCCAAGAATACCTCCGGCAGAAACACAAAAGCCGGACAAGTGGCAGATATGCTGAACACAACCGGGCTGTATTCGTTGATCCGGAATCCCCTGTACCTGGGTAATTATTTTATGTGGCTGGCCATTGCCATGCTAACAGGTAACGTATGTTTGATCCTGTTGTTTTCACTTGTGTTTTGGATTTATTACGAACGGATAGTGTTTGCCGAAGAAGCGTTTTTAAGACGGAAGTTCGGGGAACCTTACCTGACCTGGGCAGAAAAGGTTCCGCCATTTCTACCGAAACATTTCAAATACAGTAAGCCCGCCATGCCTTTTAGCTGGAAAAAAGTATTGCGAAAGGAAAAAAACGGCATTTTTGCCCTCTTTTTGGTTTTCTTTGTGTTTACATCCTTAGAGGCATACCTCGAAAAAGGCGACTTCATTACTGACAAAACATGGATTGTTGTTGGTGCAGTGGTAACAGGGGTGCTGTATTTTGTGTTAAAATTTCTGAAAAAATACACAAGCTGCCTGAGTGAAAAAGACAGGTAGGCAAAGAGAACATCCGGGATTCTACACTTTAAAAACTTCATTCAGAATTGTGATTTGTTGAAAAATCAACTTACATTTGTTTATAGTTTACAGTTCAAATTAAGCCTTTTGTATGATGACCAACGAAGTCAACAATCCCCAGAGCGATGTCCATTCGAAGTGGCGCTATGAAATGGTACAATTGCTTGCAGAAAAATTAGATTTTGACAGGTTTGGGGTTGAAGCCATGTATCTCATTGGCAGCACAAAAAATTTCACAGCCGGCCCCGAAAGCGATATAGATATCATGTTTCATTTCAAAGGAAACGAAGCGCAGAAAAGGGAATTAATTGCCTGGATTGAAGGATGGAATTATGGATTAGCTGCGATGTATAACCAGGGAAAAAACAAGCGTCCGGATGTGCTTTTTGACATTCACATCATCACAGATGAAGACATTGAAAACAAAACCAGTTATGCTGTTATGATAGGGTCCCTTAATAACAGTGCCAGGCTGATTAAACATAAATGATATGATACGCTGCTTTTTTGTAGCCGATTTACACGGCCACGTTTCTCGGTATGAAAAGTTATTCGACGCCATCGAAAAACAAAAGCCACAGGTGGTCTTTATTGGCGGCGATATATTGCCCGGCTTGAATATCAATGAAATATACGGTGGTGATTTCATTGAGGTTTTTTTGTGCAGCAGGCTTGAAAATCTTAAATTTAAGCTCAAAAACAACTATCCCCGTATCTTTGTCATTATGGGAAACGATGACCCCAGGGTAGAAGAACCTAAATTAAAAAAACTGGAAGAAAAAGGCTTGTGGGAATACATACATTTTAGAAAAACAAAATTTGCCGGATACAATATTTTTGGATATTCATATATCCCACCCACACCTTTCATGCTGAAAGACTGGGAAAAATACGATGTCTCTGTTTTTGTTGACCCCGGCTGTGTGCATCCTGTGGAGGGGGCTCGTTCTGTTGAACCTCTTGAAGATATCAGCTTTACCAACATCAGTAAAGATTTAAAAAAGATGACCGAAAACGAAAACATGGAAAAGGCGGTATTCCTGTTTCATTCGCCTCCGTATAAAACAAATCTCGACAGAGCTGCCCTTGACGGTAAAATGATTGATCACGTGCCCCTGGACGTCCATGTGGGAAGCATTGCCATACAACGGTTTATTGAAGAAAGGCAACCATACCTGACAATGCATGGCCATATACACGAATCATCATCCATCACAGGGCACTGGAAACAAAAAATCGGAAACACCTGTGCTTGCTCTGCGGCTTATCACAGAACCGAACTTGCCCTGGTTAGCTTTGATTTGGAAGATTTGTCAACCATGAAAAGAAAGATCATGTAATCAGAATCAATAAAAACCAATAAAAACATGCCATTATGCATTTAATAAGCAAAATCCATTGTATTATAATTTTATTGTTAACCCATTCCTTTGTTAACGGGCAGGCCGACTCTGTATTTACAAACATCCCGTCCGATGCTGCCGGCGAAACAGGAATAGCTGTGCGCATTGATGTTCCTGAATATGCCCGCTATACAGATACCGCTCCCGTGGCAATTATGACGCCGGGAGGATTTCACGGCGAGGGACTTGGCAAGGGCACACCAGGCATGTATGATTACGGATTCATTGAGATCAGGTATAATTTCCCCGGTTGCATAACAGGAGAATACCACAGCGGCGGCATATACGACATCAGAGGCTATAACAGCTTGCTGGCGCTCAAAGATGTCATTCGTTTTGCATTGGATCATACGCCGGACACAAGTGGAAATAAACTTTCGGATTACATTGAATCATTTGTGCCGGATAAAAACAACACAGGGTTGATTGCTTATTCGTATGGGGGAGTAACGAACATCAATGTGGCAGGCGTGTTTGGGCAGGATTTTCCTGAACTTGCCTGGATCCTCAATTGGGAATCTCCCGTTGGTGATGGCATGCCCACTGCCGAAGCCGGAGCCCGCCCTTCGCCGCTAAGGCCTTTTAATCCCCTGACAAACCCTGCCTATAACCCGGATAACGGCAACTGGAACATGGAAACTTTAAACTGGGATGACAGCATTGCCATCCCCATCGTTGACAACATCAATGACACTGTGTACGGTGGTTTGTATTTTGATTTTAATATGGACAACAGCGTTGATCCCGGGCAGGATTTCATTGCTTATCCATTGGTTTTTGATTTAGGTGAAGGATACAAAGCCTATTATTCCAACCGCTTGATGACCAAAGCAGATGAAGAAAACCTTTTCCCCCAAAATCCACCTTTTCATATCATTTCTGTCAGTGAAACTGCTGATTTTTGGCATTACAGAAATACGGGGGACTGGATAGACAGCCTGGTTTCAAAATTGCCTGATTTGTTATTTATGGTCAACGCTTCTGAGACCGATCATGTGCAAACCGCTCCCGACCACCCGCATGTTTTATTCCAATACAGGGCATTCGGACAGGCCAATGCAAAATTCTTACGATTAAACCCTGATAGCTCCTACATCCGCCATGTCCTTGGGTATCATGAAAGTTCCGCCAAAGACAACGATGCTTACGCTGTATTTGACCACATGACAATAAGGGATTGTTTTGAACCGGGTGATACGCATGATTTGCTGGGCAGGGCGGTAAATGTGCCTGCAGGAGCTTGTGAACTTGCCGACAGAACCAATTTTGACGTATATACCCCACAGCTTGATGATGTGTTGGTTCATATTGGGACTGCTAATAACATTAAAAACGGATTTAAAACCTATCCGAATCCTTGTCATGATCACATTTTTCTTGAACTCAACGACAAATTTCTGAATAAACCTGCACATTTGACCTTGTTTGATGTTAAAGGAAATGCTGTGCACGAGCAGAGCCTAACTGCAGGGCAAACTAAAACAAAAATTCAGCTCAATGAACTTAAAGCAGGTATGTATTATCTGCAAATAAAACATGGCCACAAACCTTGCTTTGAAGAAAAAATATTGAAAATAGAAAAATGAATAAAAGTCCCCGTAAAGCATGCAATAAATCACACTAATTATTGTTTTATTCTTGACGATAAACAATTATCTTTGCAACATGATTTTAAGAAGACCGGCCATATTATTTTCAGCAACTCTTGTATTTCTTTTAATGTCTTGCAGCGAGTATCAGAAATTGCTTAAAAGCGAAAACTATGAGCTTAAATATGAAAAAGCTGTTGAATATTATGAAGATGAGGATTATTACAAGGCTAAGAACCTGTTCAATGAATTGAAAAACATTTACAAGGGAACAGAGCGGGCTGAGAAAATTTACTATCACTACGCATATTGCCTGTATGCCGAGGGAGAGCTTGCACTGGCTGCCTATCATTTCAGACAGTTTTCGAAAACCTATCCCAACAGCGAATTCACACAGGACGCTGAATTCAGAACGGCATTGTGCTTTTATGATCTTTCGCCTGATCCTTCACTTGACCAGGCCTTTACAAAACGAGGCATTGATGCGTTTCAGGCTTTTCTGAATAAATATCCGCAGACGGAGTATAAGGATACTGTCAATACCCTGGTTGATAAATTGCATCATAAACTGGAAACAAAATCCTACAATAACGCCTACCTGTATTATAAGATTGGTGAATACAAAGCAGCTATTACTGCATTACAAAACAGCATTGAGGCATATCCGGGGTCCCCTTATAATGAAGATGCACGGTTTTACATATTAAAATCATGGTACACTTATGCCGAGGGAAGTGTTAGAAAAAAGCAGGAGGAGCGCTATGAAAAAGGATTGATGGCTTACCACAAACTGGTTGATAATTACCCGGATACAGAATATATTGAGGAGGCCAAAAAGATAAAAGAAAAGATTGATAACAAAATAAATTAACTGCAATTATGGATTTTAAAAAATCAAATGCTACGGCAAATGTAAAAACACTGAATATCCGCCAGGTGTCAGATGGAGCTGATAATATTTATCAGGCGGTTATTATTTGCGCCAAACGTGCAAATCAAATCAGCGTGGATATCAAACAGGAATTAAGCCAGAAACTCGAAGAGTTTGCCAGTTATACCGATAACCTTGAAGAGATTTTTGACAACCGGGAACAAATTGAGATCAGCCGTTATTACGAAAGTTTGCCTAAACCAACAGCTTTGGCCATTGAAGAATACCTTAATGGTGAATTGTATTTCAGAACCCCCGAAGAAGATGTAGATGAGCCTCAGGCATAAAAAAATATTGTTGGCCATTACCGGGAGCATTTCAGCCTATAAAGCCGCTTTCTTATGTCGCCTTTTTGTAAAAGAAGGTGCTGAAGTGCAGGTTGTTATGACCAATATGGCCAAAGCGTTTATCACACCACTCACTATGTCCACGTTATCCGGACATCCGGTGCTTGAACAAACTCATGACCCTCATTCAGGGGAATGGACAAACCATGTTGACCTGGGATCGTGGGCTGATGCTTTTGTAGTGGCTCCTGCATCACTGAACACCATGGGAAAAATGGCTCACGGCATCGCCGATAACTTGCTTACAACCATTTACGTTGCCGCTAAATGCCCCGTTTTTATTGCACCGGCTATGGATGTGGATATGTATGAACACCCTGCCAACAAAGAAAATATCAACCGCCTTAAAAACAATAAATGCTTTTTCATTGAACCGGGTACCGGCGAATTGGCCAGCGGACTTACAGGAAAAGGAAGGCTGGCAGATCCGGAGGATATTGTTAAAGCCCTGAACGACCATTTTAAAAAAAAACCCAAACTGAAAGGTAAAACCTTCATCGTAACCGCAGGCCCTACTTACGAAAAAATTGACCCTATAAGGTACATTGGAAACTATTCCAGTGGCAAAATGGGCTTTGCCATTGCTGAACAAATGGCAGAAAATGGCGCTAAGGTTGTCCTCATTACCGGGCCAACGACCCTGGATTCACAACACAAAAATATAAAACGCATTGATGTTACCTCTGCCGGCGAAATGTACAACGCCTGCAGCAAGCATTTCCCTGATGCCGATGGCGCTGTAATGGCTGCTGCTGTCGCCGATTACGCCCCTGCATCTATAGGCAGGAAAAAAATAAAACGGCAGGGGAATAACCTGCACCTTGAATTGGCTCCAACCAAAGATATTGCAGCTAAACTGGGTGAAATCAAAACTAAAAATCAATTGCTGGTAGGTTTTGCGCTTGAAACCGATGATGAAATTGCCAATGCCAAAAAGAAACTGAAACAAAAAAACCTTGATTTCATTGTACTTAACTCGTTGAAAGACACAGGTGCAGGATTTAATGTGGATACAAATAAAATCAGCATTGTTATGAAATCCGGAAAAATTGATACATTTAAACTCAAAAATAAATATGATGTGGCTAACGATATCGTTAATACAATGATGAAACATCTGAAAGCTTCATAACCCATGATGAAAAAAGCCCACCTATTATTTCTTATTTGTTTGATCTCCGGTCTTAGCCTTCCGGCTCAGGAGTTGGATTGCCGTGTGCAAATTTCATATAACCAAATTCAGGAAACTTCCAACAGGAAAATGTTTCAGGAAATGCAGTCTGCGGTATATGAATTTATGAACAATACGGTATGGACAAATCATGTGTTTAAAAAAGACGAACGCATCGAATGTAACATCCGGATTGAATTAAAAGAAAAAGTGTCTGCTGATGAATTTAAAGGTTCAATCCAGGTTCAATCTTCCCGCACTGTTTACAATACTTCATACAAAAGCCCTGTGTTTAAACACATTGATAAAGATTTTCGCATCCGCTATGTGGAATTTGAACCACTCGAATTCAGCATCAGTACACATCAGTCAAATTTTACATCCATACTTGCCTTTTATGCGTATGTCATTATTGCGATGGATTACGATACCTTTGGAATGCAGGCAGGAACACCATTTTTCCAAAAAGCCGAACAAATTGTGCAAAATGCCCAAAATGCCCAGGAAACCGGATGGAAAGCTTATGAAAGCACTAAAAACCGGTACTGGATCGTACACGATATGCTTCATGATACCTACTCTCCGTTGCGCGAAGCAATGTACACCTATCACCGCCAGGGGCTTGACCGCATGTATGAAAAACCTGATGAAGGCAGGTCCCGCGTTGAGGATGCCATCATGGAACTCAAAGAGGTACATAATAAACGGCCGGGCTCTTTCCTTATGTCATTGTTTGTGGATGCCAAAAGTGATGAGATTGTCAATATTTTTTCAGAAGGTTTTCCCGACCAGAAAAACCGGGTAGTGCGGATAATGGAGGAGATAGACCCTGCAAACGCATCCAAGTATCAGAAAATCCTTAAGGAAGAATAAGCCATGCTGAAATGGTTGAAAATTAAAAATTACCTGCTGATTGAAAACCTGGAAATTGATATTCCTGACGGTTTCATTACCATTACCGGTGAAACGGGTGCAGGAAAATCCATCTTACTTGGTGCTGTGTCAATGCTTACCGGTAAAAGAGCGGATACATCGGTGTTGCTGGATAAAAAATCAAAATCCGTTATCGAAGCGGGCATTGCCATCAGTGAGAACATAAAACCTTTTTTCGAACAAAATAACCTTGATTTTGATACCGAAACCATTCTTAGAAGAGAAATCTCCGGCGTTGGAAAATCCAGGGCTTTCATCAATGACACTCCGGTAAAGCTCGACCATTTAAAACAACTGACCAGCCGTATCATTGATATTCATTCGCAACATCAGTCCTTATTGATTACCAGGGCAGGCTTCCGGCTTGAAGTGCTTGATTCTTTTGCTGGCACACACAAAGAATTGAATGCATATAATAAGGTATTTGATAAATACACAGCCACAACTTCTGAACTGGATGCCCTGGCGGAAAAACACAAAGAAGCGGTCAGGGAGAAAGATTACCTGCAGTTTCAGTTTGATCAGATGGAAAATGCAGGCTTACAACCCGGGGAGCTTGAAACCCTGGAGGCTGAAGAGTCTGCACTTGATCACGCTGAAGATATCCAATCTGCATTCAGGAAATCTTTGAACGCATTGAGGGACGATGAACAGAATTGCCTCGACATGCTGAAATACATCAGAAATGCACTGGACAACATCAAAGCTCATTATGAGCCGGCATCCGGATATGCCAGCCGCATTGATTCTGTGATCATCGAACTCAATGACCTTGCTGATAGTTTTGAAGGGGATGCCAGTGAAGTGCAATACGATCCAAACCGCCTGGCACAGGTTAAAGAACGCCTTAACCTGTTAAATGACCTGTTGCTGAAACATCAGAAAACCAACGTAAATGAACTGATTCAGCACAGGAATGAAATCAGTAAAAAACTGCTGGCCATGGATACCGATAGCTCCCGCATGAATGAACTCAGGACAAAAGCCGAAACATTATATAAAGAGGTAATCAGCAAGGGGTTGAAACTGAGGGATAAACGCAGGGATGCTGTGAAAGGATTTGAATATAAACTCACCGGGATGCTGTCATACCTTGGTATGCCTGAGGCTGTATTCAGGGTGAATATGGAGGAAAGGGAAACCCCGGCAGCCCATGGTTTGGATAAGGTTGATTTTCTTTTTTCTGCTAACACCGATATCAGCCCGCGCCCGATCGCAAAAGTGGCCTCCGGAGGTGAAATGTCGAGGCTAATGCTGTGCCTGAAAACCATTATTGCAGAAAAATTAAGCATGTCAAGCATTATTTTTGATGAAATAGATTCCGGGGTATCGGGTAATATAGCCGGAAAGATGGGTAATATGATGTTGCAACTTGCCAAAAATGCACAGGTAATCAACATTACGCACCTTGCACAAGTGGCTGCGCTTGGCAACGTTCAGTTTCATGTCGAAAAAAACAAGCAGGGAGTCACCATCAGGAAACTTACTGGTGAACAACGCCTGATGGAAATTGCCCGGATGTCCAGCGGTGAAAACCTCACCGACGCTGCCGTTGAACATGCCAGAAACCTACTGCATCAGGCAGTAGGCAGAGATTTTTAAAACTTTAAACCGGCACTGATCGTAAGAATGTTGGCTTTGGCAACGTTTTCGTGAAGGATATGCGTAATGCCGTATTCGTAACGGACATCAAAGCTAAACATGGTAATGTTCAGGCCTGCACCAACATTCAGCCCCATGGTCAAATCTTTGAATTGGTTTTCTGTTAATTCTGCTTCGTCCATATTGATAATGTAGGTAAATGTTGGTCCTGTATAAGCCCTTGCACCAAGAATCTGAATGCCAAACATCACCGGCAGTTTCAGGCAGCGGTAATCTACTTTGTTCAATATCGTATCTGTTGTTAAATTTTGTTCCAGGTCGTCAAGATGTATTTCATCCAGCCGCTGCTGCCCATAAAACAACCCGGGTTGAAAAAAAATCGGATTTTTGGTTTGTACCCATAACCCTCCTTCTACACCAAGCCTGAATTTTTCTGATGTGCTTACCGGGTCATCGGTTAATTTGGTAAGGTTGAAACCTACTTGTGGAAGAAAACGAACACCTGTAGAATTTGATGTTACGTATTGTTGTGAAAATAACGGGGAAGCAAACGCCATACCAACAAATATCAACAATGCATATATGTTTATCTTCCGTTTCATCATTCGCTTTTTAAGATACTACACAAAAACTTCGCCAAAATCACGTTCAAAAATATATTTTTTTACCGGTTTTTCAAATCACTGCCTAAAAGTTGCGAATTTAAAGTTGTAAAAAATAAAGTTGCATTTGGAAATTAATTTTAGCCATCCGGGAATTTGTATATTTATTTCATTTTTTATTTTAATTTGATTAATTTTGTGTGAAATAATTTTAAGAAAAAATAAAGAATGGGAATTACCAGTGCGTTGACAAAGTTGTTTGGCTCGAAAGCTGAACGCGATCTGAAAGAAAATCAACCAATTGTAGAAGACATATTAAACGTGTACAACGGGCTTCAGGATGAAAGCAACGATGCCCTCCGTGCCCGTACAGAAAAGCTAAAACAGAAAATTGCAGATTACATTGCTGATGATCACGAACGTATTGCATCTTTGAAACAGGAAGCCCTGACAAAAGACATTTATGAACGTGAGGAAATATACGATGAGATTGATAAGATTGAAGACGGCATTGATGAAAAAATTGAGGATATCCTGGATGAACTGCTGCCTGAGGCGTTTTCAGTAGTGAAGGAAACTGCCCGGCGGTTTTACGAAAATAAAGAAGTTGTTGTCACAGCCACAGATTTTGATAAGGAATTAGCCCCTGACAATGATTTTGTGGAAATACATGGCGATGACGCAGTGTATTTTAACCGCTGGATCGCCGGAGGCAATGAAATTGTCTGGGATATGGTGCATTATGATGTCCAGCTTATTGGCGGAATAGTGTTACATCATGGAAAAATTGCAGAGATGGCTACAGGGGAGGGAAAAACCCTGGCCGCTACTTTACCGCTTTATCTGAATGCACTGACAGGCAGAGGCACACATTTGGTTACCGTTAATGATTACCTGGCCAAACGGGATGCTGAGTGGATGGGGCCTATCTTTCAGTTTCACGGCCTTTCTGTAGATTGCATTGACAAACATCAGCCAAACTCACCGGAGCGCCGGAAAGCTTACAATGCTGATATTACCTATGGTACTAACAATGAATTTGGTTTTGATTATCTAAGGGATAACATGGCTTTGAGTTTGGATGATCAGGTGCAAAGAAGGCATAATTTTACCATTGTAGATGAGGTGGACTCCGTACTCATTGATGATGCCAGAACACCCCTGATTATTTCCGGTCCCACCTCCCAAACCCAGGATCAAATGTTTGATCAGTATAAAGACGTTGTAAAACGCCTGTATAATACCCAGCGAAACCTGGCTACTTCACTGCTTAATGAAGCAAAAAAACTCATATCAGCAGGGGACAGGGAAAAGGGAGGTTTTAAATTATTGCAGGTATATAAGGCATTGCCCAAATACAAACCCTTGATTAAATTTCTGTCGCAGGAAGGCATCAAAACCCTCATGCAGAAAACAGAGAATTATTACATGCAGGATAACTCCAAGCACATGCACAAAGTGACGGATGACCTGTATTTTGTGATTGATGAAAAACAAAATGCAGTGGAAATCACTGACAAGGGATATGAAGTGCTTGCTGAATCCGGTGAAGATCCTTCTTTCTTTATCCTTCCAGACATTGGCTCCGAAATTGCCAAAATTGAAAAACAATTTTCTGATCCAAAAGAAAAAGCCGAGAAAAAATCGGAGATGATAACCGATTTTTCCAATAAATCAGAGCGTGTACACACCATCAACCAGTTGCTCAAAGCTTATACACTTTTTGAAATGGACGTGGAGTATGTGGTAATGGATAACAAGGTAAAAATCGTGGATGAGCAAACCGGACGTATCATGGAGGGACGCCGGTATTCTGATGGTTTACACCAGGCCATTGAGGCCAAGGAAAATGTAACTGTGGAAGCGGCAACACAAACACACGCTACCATTACCTTGCAGAATTTTTTCAGGATGTACCACAAACTCTCCGGAATGACCGGAACAGCAGAAACCGAAGCTGGGGAATTCTGGGATATCTATAAGCTGGATGTTGTGGTGATTCCCACAAACAAACCTGTGATTCGTAAAGACTTACAGGACATGGTGTATAAAACCAAACGGGAAAAATACCAGGCTGCTATTGATGATATTGTTGATTTAACAAAACAGGGAAGGCCGGTGCTGGTGGGAACTACCTCAGTAGATATTTCTGAAATTTTAAGCCGCATGCTTAACAGGCGCGGCATAAAACATAATGTGTTGAATGCCAAGCTGCATAAACGTGAAGCTGATATTGTGGCTGAAGCCGGCAGGAAAAGTGCTGTAACCATTGCAACAAACATGGCAGGGCGTGGTACCGATATTAAAATCAGCGATGAAGTGAAAAAAGCCGGTGGCCTGGCCATCGTTGGTACAGCACGACACGATTCACGACGTGTTGACCGCCAGTTGAGAGGCAGAGCCGGCCGTCAGGGAGATCCGGGCTCGTCGCAATTTTATGTCTCTCTCGAAGATGACCTGATGCGTCTGTTTGGGTCCGATCGAATCTCAAAATTGATGGATAGAATGGGCGTGAAAGAAGGGGAAGTTATTCAACACAATATGATATCCCGTTCCATTGAAAGGGCCCAGAAAAAAGTGGAAGAAAACAGCTTTGGGGTGCGTAAACGTTTGCTCGAATACGATGATGTGATGAATGCCCAGCGTACCGTGATTTATAAAAAACGCAGGCATGCCCTCGATGGTGAAAGGCTTGGAGTTGACGTCGCTAACATGATGTTTGACCTTTGTACATTTCTCATTGATGAACATCATGGTAATTCTGCGTACGAAGATTTTGAACTGGATCTGTTGAGAACCCTTTCTATAGAAGCACCTTTTGGAGAGGATGATTTTAAAACCAAAAAACCGGAGGAACTGGTTAATGTACTTTATGAAAAAGTGGTTGACACACATAAACAACAAGTCAATCGCATTGCCGAACAGGCTTACCCGGTTATCGAACACGTCTATAAAACACAATCCGCAGTTTACAAAAACATCGTGGTTCCCGTTACCGACGGCACCAAAACATACAAGGTTATTGTCAACCTGGAAAATGCATACGAAACAAAAGGCCGTCAAGTTGTGGAATCCTATGATAAAACCGTGGTGCTGGCTTCCATTGATGAAATGTGGAAAGAACATCTGAGGGAAATGGATGACCTGCGGCAATCGGCACAGAACGCATCTTATGAGCAAAAAGACCCCTTGCTGATATATAAGCTTGAAGCATACGAGTTATTCAAAGGCTTGCTCAACAGAATCAACCGCTCTGTAGTGTCTGTGCTGATGAAAGGACAAATTCCTATTGAAGACCCTAATGAAGTAAAAGAAGCCGATAAACGCCGTAAACTGGATACCAGCAATATGAAAGCCGGAAGGCAGGACCCTGGGTATAACGATCCGTCTAAAGGGAAACAAAAAGCAGAACCCGTAAGGGCCAGTAAGAAAATTGGACGTAATGACCCCTGCCCATGCGGCAGCGGAAAAAAATATAAAAATTGCCACGGCAAGCCGGGAGCGGAACCTCTGCCTTAGGCATAATATTTGAATTGAATTAAAAACGTTTTAAATTAAAACATATGAAAACAATACACCACTTTTACCTTCTCTTTTTTATCATGCTAGGCATGACGGGAGAAGCCATGGCACAAAACGAAACAGATACTGCTAAAAATGATATTGTCGTGCCAACAAAAGTCGTTGTCGATACCACTCGTAATGATAGTGTCGTAGCGGCTGAAGGACAAGAAGCCCAACTGGAATACAATGCAGGGGTGGATTATATGAAAGCTGAGCAGTATCAGCAAGCCATCAACAAATTTAACAATGCCATCAGTTTAAACCCTGATTTTGCACAGGCATACCTTAACCGCGGCTCTGCTTATTTTCAATCCTCAAAACTCGACCTTGCTAAGGCTGACCTTAATAAAGCCGTTGAACTTAATTCTGAACTCACATCTGCATATTACATGTTGGGTATCATTGCCATGAGACAGGAAGAATACCGTGAAGCTGAAACAAATCTCCTGAAAGCCAAAGAACAAGGATTTAAAAATCCCAAAATGGATTATTACCTTGGAGTGATTTCATTTATGAATGAAGAATATGAACAAGCGCTCAGGTATTTTGATCATGCTTTAAAAGAAGATAAAAAAAATGCCATGATTTACAACGACAGAGCAAGTACTCACCGTAAACTTGAAGCGTATGAGAAAGCAATCAGCGATTACACAAAAGCCATAAAATATGACGAGGACAATCCCATGTATTATGCCAACAGAGGGAGTGTGTATCGCATTCTGGAAGAATACGATAAAGCCATTGCAGATTATAATGCAGCCCTTGAAATTGACAGGGATTATTTGGTTGCATTAAATAACCGTGGTATTGCCAAATATGAAAAAGGAAACTACGAAGAAGCCCTGAAAGATTTTGAAGAAGTTTTATACATTGACAGGGACTACGCTTACGCTCACAACAATATGGGGCTTGTATATTATAAACAAAAACAATATGACAAGGCTGTTAACGCTTATACCAAAGCACTTGCCCTTGATCCTGATTATGCTTATGCTTACCTTCACAGGGGCAACGCCAAAGAAATGATGCGTGATTTTGAAGGCGCTTGCAAGGACTGGCAGAAAGCTGTTGACCTTGGTGTAGAACAAGCCGATGCCTATTTGATCTATTGTGATTAATCATTAAAACATTTGAATTATGAAAAATATAGTTAAGCTTTGTATAGTATCTTTCGGAATTGTCCTTTTGTCTTCAACCTATTCACTGGCACAGGTTGATGTGGATATAGATAAACGAGATTTTAAACATCGTAAAAACGGTTTCAGGGATGCCTGGAGTGCTGTAAAAGATGCAGAGGATCTTTATGAAAACAAATCCAGGGGGTCGCTCAGAAGAGCATTGCCTTTGTACGAAAAAGCACAAAGATATAACGATAACTACCCCCCACTGAATTATAAACTTGGCGTGTGTTATATCGCGGATAAAAAAATAGAAAAGGCAATAAAGTTGCTGGAGAAGGCACATGAGACAGATAAAGATGTGGCCCGCGATATTCTGTATTTGCTCGGCAGGGCATACCACTATCATTATAAGTTTGACAAAGCCATTGATTTGACCAGTAAATTTATCAATACATACCAGGAAACAGGCGATTCAGATTACGATAAACAAATAATAGACAAGGCACAACATAGGATAGAACAGTGCAACAATGCCAAAAAATTCTATAACAATCCCATCAGGGTGTTTGTTGATAATCTGGGGCCTGCAATAAACACAAAATACCCGGAATACGGGCCGGTGATTACCGCCGATGAATCCATGATTATTTTCACGTCCCGCAGGGAAGGCACAACAGGTGGTGAGCGTGATCCCAAGGATTTTCAGTATTATGAAGATTTATACATGGCCGTTAAGGATGCTCAGGGGCGATGGACCAACGCCACCAATATGCGTGATCTTAACACAGACGGACATGATGCTTCAATTGGCCTTTCTTACGATGGTCAAATCCTATATACATACAATGGCACACCAACCGGGACCATCATGGAAAGTAAACTTGAAGGAGATGAATGGTCAAAACCGGAAGAAATGTCCAAACACATCAACACTAAATCCCATGAAACCAGTGCAACTGTGTCTCCCGATGGAAAATACTTTTACTTTGTCAGCGACAGGGAAAAAGATGATTTCGGCCAAAAATCCTATGGCGGAAAAGACATTTATTACTGTGAAAAAGACGAAAAAGGACGTTGGGGGGATGTCAAAAACATTGGGAAACCTCTCAATACTGAATATAATGAGGAAGCTTGTTTTATCCATGCGGATGGCAGAACCATGTATTTTAGTTCTGAAGGCCACAGCAGCATGGGGGAATATGACATATTTTATTCCGAAAAAGACAATGAAGGTAACTGGTCTGAACCCGTAAACCTTGGTTATCCGATTAACACACCGGATCAGGATGTGTTCTTTGTGATGGCCGGATCAGGCAGATATGGTTATTACAGCACCGTCAGAGAATCCGGATATGGCGGGCAGGATATTTACCGCATCACCTTCCTGGGGCCTGAAAAACTTACGGCACATGGGACAGAAGATAAATTGATGGCAAGCCTGAATTCAACCATCAGTGATAAAATTGTGGCTGATGAAGTGGAAGTGAAAACCGTACGACTGACATTGCTTAAAGGGACGGTTACCGATGCCATTTCTGAAGAACCCATTAAGGCAGAAATTGAAATTGTGGACAACGAGAAAAATGAAGTCATCAATGTCACCCACTCAAATTCCAGCACCGGTAAATATATGGTGTCATTGCCCTCGGGTAAAAATTATGGCATCAGTGTGAAAGCTGAAGGATACCTTTTCCATTCGGAAAACTTTAATATCCCTGCAGCCACTGGTTATCAGGAAGTAATTAAAGACATTGTGCTCAGTAAAGTGGGTGTGGGTTCAAGCATTGTCCTGAAAAATATTTTCTTTGATTATGACAAAGCAACCCTTAGGCCTGAATCATATCCTGAGCTTGAACGGCTGTATAAATTGCTCGAAAATTATAAAGACATGCGCATCGAAATTGGCGGACATACCGACAACAGAGGGTCTCTGAAATACAATACCGAGCTTTCTGAAAATCGTGCAAAAGCCGTCGTTGATTACCTTGTTAATATGGGAATAGATAAAAGCAGGCTGGAATACAAAGGCTATGCTTATCTGAAACCTATTGATACAAATGATACCGAGGAAGGAAGGCAAAATAACCGCCGTGTTGAGTTTAAGGTGCTTAGTGTGAATTAATTTATTTTAATCTGACCATAAATATTGCTCATGTGTAAAAAATGCTTTCTCATTGGTATTGTTTTAGTTGTATTCCTGATGCCGGGCATGGCCCAGGAAAATGTAAAATTTAAACGCTCTAATTTCCCTGATCGCAAAAGCGAACTCATATCTGCAAAACGACAAATCAGGCATGGAGACAAAGCTCTGGAGAAAACCAATAACCCTGAAAAAGCCATCGAACACTACATGAAAGCACAGGATTTTAATCCTGACAACGCTGAGCTGAATTATAAAATTGGCAATGCTTACCTTTCATCCCTGGAAAAAACTAAAGCCCTTCCTTTTCTTGAAAAAGCCTATAAGCTTGATAAAAATGTCATGGATGATATATTGTTTAAATTGGGGCGTGCAAGACATTTGAACTATCAGTTTAAACAAGCACTCGATAGTTATTCCACATTCCTTGGCATGCATCCAAAATTGGATGAAGAAAAAACCAACGCTGTAAAAAAACACATTACCGAATGCCGTAGTGGGATGGAATTAATGAGAGATACAGTGGATGTTGAAATAAGCAACCTGGGGCCTAACATCAATACAGAATACCCGGAATACAATCCCATGATACTGGCTGATGGTTCCCGTTTGATTTTTACGGCACGGCGTAAATATATTGGTAATCCTGTGGATGAAGCTGATGGTAAATACTGTGAAGACGTTTGGTTTACTGATAAAAAGGAAAATGGCAGTTGGTCTAAATCAAAACGTTTCAAATCCCCGATCAATACAAAAGGGCATGATGCCATCAGTGGAATATCAACAGATGGCCAGGTAATGTATGTGTATAAGGCCCAAACAAAACAGGGTGGAGATATCTTTAAATCCAGACAGGAAGGAAACGATTGGAGTGAGCCAGAGTCCCTTGGAGAACCCATTAACACCGAATACCATGAGTCAAAAGTGAGTGTCTCATACGATGAGAAAACCATGTATATTGTGTCGAACAGGCCCACCGGTAATTTTGGCGGACGGGATATATACGTCAGTAAAAAAGAACCATGGGGAGCCTGGGGAGAGCCGGTAAACATTGGAGGTGTTATCAATACAGAATACGACGAAGAGGGCGTACTTATACATCCCGATGGAAGGACATTGTATTTTTGCTCAAAAGGACACAATTCCATGGGAGGATTTGATATCTTCAGATCAGTAAGGGATACTAATGGAAACTGGTCTGCACCTGTAAATTTAGGATATCCCATCAACACACCCGATGAAGAAGCGTTTTTTTCTATTGCTGCCGATGGCAGACACGCCTATATTAGTTCAGTGCGCCCGGACGGATACGGGTCTTACGATATCTACCAAATCCTGTATCCCGAAAAAGAAGTGGAAGAAAAACAAGTGGAAGAAAAACAAGTTACTGCCAGGCTGACACTTTTTACAGGCATTGTAAAAGATGCAAAAACCATGGAGCCACTGAAAGCCAATATTGAAATTGTGGACAATGAAAAAAATGAAAAAATTGTCGAATTGACTTCCAACGAAGCGACAGGTAAATTTGTGGCCAGTCTGCCTGCAGGTAAAAATTACGGGCTTTCAGTCAATAAAGAAGGCTACATGTTTCATTCCGAGAATTTTAACATCGCCGACACATCAGAATTTGAGAATATAAAAAAAGAGGTGCTTTTACAACCCATTGAAGTAGGTACCAAAATTGTGCTTAAAAACATCTTTTTTGATTACGATAAAGCTACCCTCCGTGAATCTTCCTACGCAGAACTCAATAAGGTAATTGAAATATTGAATAAAAATCCAAAACTTGTGATTGAAATCAGCGGGCATACAGATAACAGGGGAAGCATGGAATACAATTTAAATCTTTCACGTGAACGTGCTAAATCTGTGGTCGATTACCTGATTGACCATGGCATTGACCCCGATCGCCTAAAATATAAAGGCTATGCTTTTAAGCAACCCATTGCTGATAACGATACAGAAAAAGGCAGGCAACTCAACCGCCGTGTTGAATTTACAGTATTGAAAAATGACTAACACTTATTTTTAGATAAATTACTTTAAATCTTGTTTTATATGAAAGATACAGCTCTTACAGAAATTCATAAATCCATGGGTGGGCGCATGGTGCCTTTCGCCGGCTTCAATATGCCCGTAGAATTTGAAGGAATTAATGTGGAACACCGGACTGTACGTGAGAAACTGGGTGTGTTTGATGTGTCTCACATGGGTGAATTTGAAGTCAGCGGGCCCAAAGCCAAAGCATTTATTCAGCGCATTTCATCCAACGATGTCAATTCCCTGGTTGATGGTAAAGTACAGTATAACTGCATGCCAAATGATAAAGGCGGCATAGTGGACGATTTCCTTGTGTATCGCTTTGCGGAAGATAAATACTGGCTGGTGGTCAATGCTGCCAACATTGAAAAAGACTGGGAATGGTGTAAAAAACAAGCTGAACCTTTTGGCCTTAGCGTGGGCAATGAGCTGAAAGATATAACCGGAGACATCAGCTTGCTCGCCGTCCAGGGGCCCTATGCCAGAAAAGCCATGCAACAACTTACAGACGAAAACATCATGGATATGGAATTTTATACAGTCAAAACACTCAGGTTTGCCGGTGTTGATGATGTCGTGCTGTCAACAACAGGTTATACCGGTGCCGGTGGATGTGAAATATACATGAAAAATGCCGATGCCGAAATAATCTACAACGCCGTACTCGATGCCGGTAAAGCATTTGGCATCAAACCAATCGGACTCGGTGCCAGGGATACATTGAGGCTGGAAATGAAAATGTGCCTGTATGGGAACGATATCAATGATACCACTTCACCAATTGAAGCCGGACTGGGTTGGGCCACAAAATTTGTGGATGGCAATGACTTTATCATGCGTGATTACCATGAAAAACTCAAAGCCGAAAAACCGGAAAGAATGCTCAAAGCCTTTGAGATGAATGAACGCGGAATACCAAGGCAACATTACAAAGTTTATAATGAAGAGGGTGAAGAAATAGGAGAAGTAACAAGCGGGACAATGTCACCAATGATGAATAAAGGCATTGGGTTGGCATATCTGAAAAGAGGCTACTGGAAATCCGGCACCAAAATTTACATTGGTGTACGCAAGAAAAAATTAGAAGCCGAAGTGGTTAAACCACCAATTTTCAAGGACCAGAAACCTGAAGTAAAATAAAGCTTAAACGCTCCGAATACCGGGGCGTTTTTTATTAGCCCTTATAATCCGGAAGTAGTATGGGTGTGATGTATTGCGAAGTAATGATCAATACCGGACCGGTATGATAATGCCTTTTGAAGTGAATGCCAGGATTGCCGCCGGTGAAAAAACTTACTGCCTGCACAATTATTCTGCCTGTGTTAAATATGGTTTTGCTAAAACAGTAAGTGATCCGGAATTTAGAAATTAAACAATTGCATTAAATTTTTCCTTATATTTGCAGTAAAAGATATAAATACCATGGGAACATACACTGTACATATCAACGAAAGAACAAAAGCAGGCAAAAACCTTGTGAATTTATTGAATTCATTAAATAATGTTGTTCAAATCCATAAGATACCTAATGATGAAACGGCAAAAGCCATTCAGGACGTTAAAGATGGAAATGTCGTACAGACAAGAGGAAAAAGGGATTTCTTCAAAAAATTAGATGCCTGATGTATAAAGCTAATTTTACCAATAAATTCAAAAAGGATTACAAGCTTTGTAAGAAATGAGGCTATGACATGAAAGCCTTTGAACATGTCTATGATATACTTGTAAAAACAGGCAAATTACCCGCAAAACACAAGCCTCATAACCTTTCCGGCAATTGGAAGGGATTTATTGATGCACACATAAAACCAGATTGGATTTTAATTTACAATATAGATGGCAAATTGGTTAATTGTAACTAATCAGCCTGCAAATTAGCAATAATATTTAAAGAAGGTAATATTTTTTGTCCATTTTTAATACAGGTATCAGTAATTGACCTGAGTACAGA
>CAZGPW010000091.1:0-9888 GCA_964527535.1 uncultured Bacteroidales bacterium | reverse complement strand
AGTATTAACAATTCAAGCCTGAAAGATGCTATATTCCAGCTTGTAGGAGAAGGCGGACAAGGTTTTTGCACCGGGGAAATGGTTTCTGACAAAGGCCTTTTGTTTACCAATCATCATTGTGGATACCAAGCTATTGCTAATTTGTCGTCCACTGAAACAAATTACCTTGACGACGGTTACTGGTCAAAAAGCCTGGATGAGGAAATTCCTGTACCCGGGGTAAGCGTAACAAGGGTAGTTAAAATTGAAGATGTTACTGATGAGGTTTTGAAAGACATTGACTATGATACGAAAGAAAGCGAACGTGATAAGCAGGTGAACAAGCGGATTTCAGAAATTGAAAAAGAAGCTGAGGAAGACAATCAATACGAGGCCAGGGTAAAAGAAATGTATCAGGGTGGAGAATATTACTTATTTACGTATGAAGAATTTGGTGATGTGCGTTTTGTTGCAGCGCCTCCTTCATCCATAGGTAAATTTGGTGGTGATACCGATAACTGGATGTGGCCACGGCATACAGGTGATTTTTCAATTTTCCGCGTTTACATGGGAAAAGATGGCAATCCAACAGATGAATATCAGGAAGACAATGTGCCCTATAAACCCCTGCACCACCTGCCGGTATCAATTAAAGGGGTGAAAGAGGGTGATTTTACCATGATCATGGGATTCCCCGGACAAACCGAACGTTACCTGCCTTCATACGGCATGGAATACAAAATGAACTCTTTTGATCCGACAGCGGTAGAAATGCTTGGAGCCAAGCTGGATATTATGAAAAAATTCATGGACAAAGACAAGGAACTCAAATTGGATTTGGCCGACGAATACGCTTCACTGGCAAACGCCCATAAAATGTTTAAAGGAGAAGCCATGAATCTGGAGGAAACAGATGCTATTCAACGCCGTGAAAAATTGCAACAAGAATTTAATACCTGGGTAAATGCTAACAAAACCCGCAAAGCCAAATATGGTGATATTCTTACCAATCTGAAAGATTTGTACAATGATTTTGAACCGGTGACAGAAGAAATGGTGGCTGTATCTCTTGGATTGATGCAATCAAGCGACAAAATAATGTACATCCAGCAATACAAAACGCTGAAAAATCTGCTGGAAAACAAAAAGGAGAATGAAGACAAGATAAAAAGCACCACAGAACGATTGAAAGGTAAGCTGGATGAAAATTATGAAAATTACCATCCGGAAATGGACAAAGAAGTCCTGCGCAATCTGCTGAAGGCTTATGTTAATTACATAGATGTTAGCAGCCAAATTGAATTCTTTACAGCTTATTTACCGGATGAATACAATGCGGATAACATTGAAGCCTCCATTGATGAATTTATTGAGGATGCGTATGAAAACTCTATATTTACCAGCAAGGAACGCATTACAGAATTTTTGGACAAGCCAAAATACAAAACCATGGAAAAAGACCCATTGGTTATTTTCTTTGAAAGTTTAATGAGTTCGGTTATGGGATCTCAAATGAGCTACTTAAGCATTATGAATGACATTAATCTAAATGAGCGTAAATTCATTCAGGGTTTACGTGAATTTCAACCCGATAAGAAATTCTACCCCGATGCCAATTCCACACTAAGGTTTACATATGGTACCGTACAAAGTTACGATCCTGCTGATGCAGTGCACTATAATGAAATTACCTATATTGATGGCATCATTGAAAAGTGGGATCCCAGCGAAGAGGAATTCCAGGTGCCTGAAAAATTGGTTGAATTGTACAAAGCCAAAGATTACGGCCGTTATGCTGACCACACAGGTAGCCTGCCTGTTTGTTTCATCAGCAACAACGATATTACCGGCGGAAATTCAGGAAGCCCTATACTCAATGGCAATGGAGAACTTGTTGGGCTGGCTTTTGACGGCAACTGGGAATGGTTGTGCAGCAACCTGATCTACAATCCAGAATTACAGCGCACCATCAATGTGGATTCACGTTATGTATTGTGGGTTATCGAAAAGATTGGTGGAGCTGACAACATCATTGAAGAATTGGATATTGTGGAATAATTGCAGAATACATTTACCTAAGGGCTAATTGTTTATTTCTCAGGTATTGTTTTATGCGTCTTTGTTTTGAAGTACAGGCATCAAAGTGCATTTTATTGTGCTTGTGTTATTAATTATATAAAAATTTATTATTACTTTCGTGCTGATATGGCTGCCATTCTTCGATCTTCAAAACGTCTGCACAAATCCGATGAATCATTGGTGAATTTGTATCGTGATACCAATGATAAAGCACTGGTGGGGGAATTGTTTAACCGCTACGCTGGTTTTGTGCTTGCCATTTGCATGAAATACCTGAAAAATAAATCCGAAGCAGAAGAAACCACCCTGATAGTGTTTGAATCTTTGTTTGCAAAATTAAAACGCCACAAGGTTGATTATTTTAAAACTTGGTTGTATTCTGTAGCCAGAAATACATGTTTTGAGTTGTTGCGAAAAGATCAGTCTCGCATGAAACGTGAAGCACAATATCAAAAAAACGAAGCAGAGTTTATGGAATCTGAGCCGGAATATCATCAAAAAGAAGATAATGATTTAAAACAAAGCGAAGAAAAGACATTGATAGAAGCCCTGAATAGCCTTGGAGAGGAACAAAAGAAATGCCTTGAATTGTTTTACATGAAAGGGTTTACCTATGCTGAGATTGAGAAAGAAACCGGGTATTCATTAAAAAAAGTGAAAAGTTATCTTCAAAACGGCAAGCGTAATTTAAAGATAAAGCTGGAAAAACGAACATGAGCAATAATAAACACATACATAGCTTTTTTGACCACACTGACCATCCAGACGAGTCCACACTATGGTTGTATTCACGGGGAGAGTTAACTCGGAAGGATATGTACCGCGTTGAACAGCACCTTGTTGATTGTCCTATGTGCAGCGATGTTGTTGACGGTTTTAGCATATACGAATCAGAAAGCAGCCTTAATGCATCCAAAAACCGGGCATCCCTCATGTTTGAAAAGGCGGTCAGAAAACGTAAAAACCGGAAGATACTTTATTTAGCTATGGCTGCTGTTTTTGTGGTGGTTGCTGTTAGTACTGTTGTTCTTATTACTGATTTTAAATTAAAAACCACACAGGAGAATTCTTCTGTAGCTCAATATTCTCCCCGTCATGAAAATGGACAAACTACTCCTGGTGAAGAGGGCCTTTTAATCAAAGAAGATACCACCATGGGTGATATGGCACTGAATGAGCAGAAGGATAAGCAGAAAACATTAACACTGGAATCTGAAATTTTAGAAAACGGGCTTAAAGAACCATCGCCGGAATCTGAAGAAGAAATGAAAGAATCACAACCTCTCACAGATGAAGAAGATCATACAGATACATCAGCGTCAATGGTTTTGGTGGATGAGATGCAAGCTTTGGCTGATAGTGAAGATGAAAGTACACATCAGGATGCTGATATAATTGCAGGTATGACTGAAGACTCAGCAGGTGAAGAAAAAGACTATGGCGTTTCTCAGGAAAACGAAACAAAAGAAGAAACGGTTTATGTAGCTGACCGGGCAGAAGTGGATATGGCATCCGCCGATGAAATACGTGATAATAGGACAGGAGAAGATGCGCATGTATCTGAAAAAAGCAACGTTGTTTCACGGGATGACCAGCAACGACCTAAAACAGTTGCTTCCGAGGCCTCCGTTGATGACACACAATTTGAAACAACGGTAGAGGAGGAGGAAGAGGAAAAATCTTCTTTGTATCAGGAGGGCGTTGAAGCCAAAAATGCCGGAAAATTAAACAAAGCCTTACGCTTGTTTTCACGTGTGCCAAAAGAAGAGACTTCGTATTGGAATGCCCAGTGGCAAATAGCCAACATTTACCGGAGCAGAGGTGATACCGTTAAAGCTGTGGAAGTGTATTCCATTATAAAAGACACTACCAATCCGCATCAGCATTCTGCCAGGTTTTTCTATGATTTACTTACCCCTGCTGAGGATCAGTAATTGTCCGGAATGGCCTTGAAATTGTATTGCCGGTTTGATAATTCGGCCAACACAGAAGGTAAACAACTCAACACATTGTGTGCAGCTTTCAAAGAATCATGAAATACAATCAATGAGCCTGGTTCTACCTGATTTACAACGTTTTTGTAACATGCAGCAGGCGTTAAGGAGGCATTGTAATCAAAACTGAGGATTTCCCACATGACTATGGTGTATTTCTTTTTTAGTTTTTTAGCTTGGTGGTGCCTGATACGCCCGTAAGGAGGCCTGAATAAAGTACTTTTTAGGATGTTGTCGGCCAGGTTGATGTCATCAAGGTATTTCTTTGTGCTTGTTCTGTATCCTTTGAGGTGACTGTATGAATGATTTCCAATGCGATGGCCTTCTCTTCTGATGTTGTTGATCAGTTCCGGATAATGTTCTGCGTTGCGCCCGAGGCAGAAAAATGTGGCCTTGGCATTATAATCATTCAGGATGCTTAATACTTTTTCAGTAACGCCTGCAGTGGGGCCGTCATCAAAAGTCAGGTACAGGGTTTTATCCCCGTTGGCAGGTACATTCCAGAGGTGTTTTTGCCATGGTGTATGCTGAATAAACCCGGGAATTTTACTGAACATAAAAAATCCGTATTAATTTGGATTTCAAAGGTAATGGATTTTTAAAAATGCGTTTTAAAAAATGTTAATATTAGTTTAAATCTTTCCTTCTCATACATTCCCATTCTGTTCCCGGTACTCCGTCTTTTTATTATTGCTTTGAATATAGAACACCTCTGACACTTGACTCTATTGACGGACACTATATTAGCCAAATATAAGGTTGGTAGCAGTTGAATTTGTGACGTGCCCTGTTTTTAGTCAGATATTGTAAGTTTTATGCCGGATCGTATCCACCTGCCAGGTAACGTGATGTTTCCAAAATCCCTGATTTCACTGTCAAACAGGTTGTATGCACTTAGATATACCAACAGCTTGTTAAATTTATAACTGATCCTTACATCCGTGCGAAACCAGGGTTCATATTCCCATTCAATGTTGTCTTTTGTGTATGTGCCGGTTCTGTTATTAAATGTAAGTCCCCAAAACAACCCAATTTTAGTTTGGGGGATTTGATGTGACGTAAAAATGCCTGCCTGATGATTAAGGTAATCCATGGCATAAGCTGAAATCATATCTGTATCAGGTTTATGTTTGGTTAACCACGTATAATTGAACTGACAAGTTTTTATCCAGGGAAAAATGAATGAATGCTTGTTTATATCAGCTTCCAGGCTAAATGTATTTCCGGAGGTAATGAGCCTGGTATAATTCCGGGTTGTGTATTTATCATCGGAGGGAGTTTTTACCCAGTCAATCATGTTTTTTCCCCTTTGATAAAACAATTGGTTACGCAAAGCCACAGGTCCAAATTTTCCGTAAAATCCCGCTTCAACATTTGTGGCCTGTTCCGGCAAAAGATCAGCATTGCCGGTGTTGGATGGCCCATTGTAATATAAATCAGTAAACGAGGGGAGTCTCATGTTTTGATTGATGCCAGTCCATAAGCTGATGTTGTTTTTAACGGCATGTTGCAAACGAACTCCGCCGTAATAAAGGCTTCCATATGTTTTTGTGTAATGCATCAACCCGGATAAACTGGCAATGAACCCGTAAAATTCGGGACTTTGCCATGCGATGTCTGTGTTAATATGATCCCTGATGGCCTGATGGGTGTATGGGGTGCTTTCCTGATTCTTATCTACACTCCTGGGTTTGCCTAGCACGTTGCTCAGGATGAGTTCATGCCTGTGGTGAATACCTGTTTTTATTTTTCCCAAATCAGTTTTGGAAAAGGCCAATACCCGGTATCCGGAGACACGGGTTTGATGATAATTGTGACCGTCATAATAATTCCAAGGTTCATAAATACCCTCAATGTATTTTGCTGTATCATCTTCGTGGATGTAGTAGCCATCTGAGAAATTGTATATACTTTCCCGGAAAAGTTCAAACCTGTCATTATGTTGCCTGAAATACACAGATGCATTCATGCTGATTTCACCCTTTTTATGCAGCTCAGCGCTTATAAAATCAGTTTTTGTTTTTTCAAATTGTGTGGGGTATTTATCAGAATAAAAGCCTTGAGCACCAAATCCATTTTCAGTAAATCCCAGTTGAATGTCTGCCGAAAGGCTAGGAGCCAGATACAGGTTGTTGTGCATGTATGCCGTATTCTGATCAAAATCTGTGTTATCTGAATGTCCATCTGATGCACTGTGACAAATAGCTATGTGATGTTTTGATTTTCCGGTGGTTACATCTGCAGAAGCGCTTATGTCCATAAGCTGGTATTGTCCGCCGGCAAGATGAATTTTATATACGTTTTGATTGTCGATGGTGTTGATAAAATTCAAAGAGCCGCTGAAACCATAAGAGCCGGAAAGTTGCCCTGTGACCGGGGTGTGTTTTTGTACTGTGCTGATGCTTATCAGGGGAATGGGCAGGTTCAGGTTGTGATGTCCGGTTTGAGGATCGTTCATCGGCATTCCATTAAGGAATATCTGCACTTGTTCTGGGGAACTGCCCCTGATGCTGATGTCTCCCTGCATACCATGAATACCACGCTGACGAACACTGGTCCCCGGCAGTGAAGCAGCTATTTCACCTGCGTGCTGAGCCGATGTTATTTTTGGTTCAGTATTAACCACAGGAACAAATGACAGCTCCATAATTGAAGCGTTTTCCGTGCTTGTAATTTGCACTTCTGGTAATGTGTCTGTACTGTTTTTTGTAGTATCACTGATATTATTTTGTGCTTGTAAAGGAAAAGAAATTAAAGAACATGAAACCAGTAATACACCAATGTGAATAATAAACCCCAGTGAACGAAAAACTGCATAGGGTTTTCTGCTCCAGTGCTTGAAATAATAAACTGTTTTTTCTTGTATGTTTATTGATTTCACAAGCGTTTTATTGAACTTTTATCAGGGCAAAAGTAATTATAAAAAGTGAAATTTTCCCATAAAGATTATATGGGGTCCTCAAATCATAAAGAATGCCTTATATTTGTAAAAAGATTAAATGGTAAATACTATAATCTTTTTAGAGATGTTATAATATTGAAAATCTATATTTTGGGTTTGTCAATAAGGATCAATTAATATTAAATATTGTAAACTTGCCTGGCGCCAGACAGGTTTGAAAGCGACTTGGTATTACATGAGAACAAAGGCCTTTATCATATTTACAGTGGTATTTTATTTGCTATGTACATTGAACGTTGATGCACAGCGCAGCTTGCCACGTAATTTGCCAAAGTTGGATAACCAACCTGCTCACTTTGGTTACAGCCTGGGATTGAATGTCATGGATTTTACGCTGAAGCCTTCTGCTGAGTTTTATACTTTCGATACGGTTTATGCTGTAGAAAATCGACCATACGTTGGATTCAATATCAATATGATAGCCAATATGCGTTTAATGCGTTATTTGGATTTTCGGTTTATGCCAGGGTTGAATTTCGGACAACGTGAACTCGAATATAAACTGCTTGACAACGGAACATTTACAAAACATATAATGCGCATTGAATCAACCTTTTTGGATTTCCCCTTTTTGCTGAAATACAGGTCTGAACGTTATAATAATTTCAGGCCTTATTTAATAGGCGGGGGGAGTTTTCGTTATGATCTTGCTGCACAGAAAAAAATTGATTCTAAAGACAAACCGAAGATTAAGTTAAATCCAGCGGATGCTTATTATGAAGTCGGGTTGGGTGTTGATTTCTTTTTGGAATATTTTATGTTTGCTGTGGAAGTGAAAGGTTCGTTTGGGGTATTCAATGCTGTTAATTATGACAATACAGAATATACAAGGTATTTTGAACACCTTAATTCCAAAATGCTGATTATTTCTTTTCATTTTGAAGGTGGAAAGATTGATAAGATAAGTTGGTTTAAGGAGTAATGTGTAAGCGGCATGTAATAATTAGAAAAAAAGTGTAGTTTGCAGGGGGAGTTTTTCAGTATAAGAGTGCTCGCCCCTGGGAAAACAGGGGAACTTCAATAAAGATAACTTAAATTTGTCTATGGAAATATAGCACATATGAACCCAATATCTACATGAATAAAGAATAATGAACATCAGAACCATCGAATTATGAATAAAAAAGTTAAAATTCATCATTCGATATTCTATTGTTCTAATGTTCGTTATTCAATTATTTTTTAGATTTATTGTAATTAGCTAACTTGCATATTATGTGTGTACTGAAATAGAGTTATATAAGAGGAGTATGGTTAAGACAATCAGTATAAAATGCCGTCCGGAAGATTTTCATGATGATGAAAGGCTTAAAAAGAATCTTGGTAAACAATTAAATATTCATCCACCTCAGATAAAAGATTTCAGGATTCAGAAATATTCGATTGATGCCAGAGGGAAGTTTGTTTTTTACAATGTGAGAATTGAATACAGCTTGCAGCAAAAGTTGCCTGATCAGCCTCAACAAATATTTAAGCCACAAAATGTAGAACATTCCCCTGAAGTTTTTGTGGTAGGTTTTGGCCCTGCGGGAATTTTTGCATCGTTGCGATTGATAGAAAAAGGAATTAAACCCATAATTTTTGAGCGTGGCAAACCTGTTGAAGCTCGAAAAAAAGATATCACTTCACTGCACAGAAATGCCGGAGTGAATCCCGATTCAAATTATGCGTATGGAGAAGGGGGTGCAGGCACTTATTCTGATGGTAAATTATTTACACGTTCCAAAAAACGGGGTGACCGGAACTACGTGCTTAATGTATTGCATCAATTTGGTGCCCCTGATGATATTTTGATCAATGCGCGCCCTCACATTGGAACGGACAAATTGCCGCAAATCATTAAAAATATACGGAAAGCCATATTGGATGCAGGAGGTAAGATACATTATAATTCCCGTGTTACGGGGTTCAACATTACAGGTAGTCAATTTTCTGGGCTGGTACTGCAAAATGGAGAGGTTGTCCCCGGAAAGAAATTGATTCTTGCCAGCGGCCATTCAGCCAGGGAAATGTATGCATGGTTTGATGCCAATTCATACCCTTTGGAAGCCAAATCATTTGCAGTGGGTGTGCGTTTGGAACATCCGCAGGAGCTTATCAACAGCATACAGTATGGTAAAGATCGTCACAACCGTGCTCTTCCGGCTGCGGAATACAATTTTGCCGTAAAATCCGGAAAACGAGGTGTGTATTCATTTTGTATGTGTCCGGGAGGGGCTATTGTTCCTGCTTCCACGGAAGAGGGGGTGATTGTTGTGAATGGTATGTCAAATTCAAAACGCAATTTGATTTGGGCAAATTCCGGTTTTGTTACGGAAGTATCAAATGAAGATGCATGTCGTGTGCTAAAAAGCAATAGTGTGTTATCGGGGATGCACCTGCAGTCAAAAATAGAAACGGAGGCGTATATAAACGGAGGCAACGGCTTGTATGCTCCGGCACAGCGATTAGCAGATTTTACAAGGGGGTGCTTGTCGCCCGATCTTCCGGAAAGCTCTTACAGGCCGGGGCTTGTTTCTTCTCCTTTGCATTTTTGGTTGCCTGATTATATTTCAGATGCTTTGAGAGAAGGCGTAAAAAAAACTGACCGCTTATTGAAAGGCTTTTTGACGAATGAAGCCATAGTTGTTGGCGTGGAAACCCGTACATCTTCCCCTGTGCGCATTCCCCGTGACAAAAACAGTTTTGAATACATAGGTTTTCAGGGCATGTATCCTGCAGGTGAAGGAGCCGGATATGCCGGGGGTATTGTTTCATCAGCTGTTGATGGGCTGGTGGTTGCGGATCATGTTGATTTTTGATGGTTGTGGTTAAGCTTGTTCTCAACGGGTTTTATTAAAAATGGATAGAATTCTTAGAATGGATAACCGATGC
>CAZGPW010000090.1:0-10786 GCA_964527535.1 uncultured Bacteroidales bacterium | reverse complement strand
TTCAACCTTTTCCCGTCAATGGCATGAAAAATCTCATCGAAGTTTTGGTTGGTTTCTGATTTAAACTGCAGGTGATTCTTTTCAATAATATCCAATCGTTGAAACACATTTGCATTTGAGGTTATAAATTTTCTCATTTCTACAAAGGCATTCATAATTTGCAGGCTAACCTGAATAGCGGTCTTACTGTTTAAAACTGCCGAAAGCATGGCCACACCCTGTTCTGTAAAAGCATAAGGCAGAACGGATGAGTGTTTCAATTTTTTTAACCGGTCACAATTTGTGACCAGTTCATTACGCTCATCTTGTAATAATTGAAACCTGAATTTTTCCGGAAATCGTTCCAAATTTCTTTTCACGGCCTGGTTCAGGACTTTCGTTTCTACATCATACATCTTCGCTATGTCGCGGTCTATCATTACATGAGTGCCCCGGATAGTAAAAATCCTGTTTTCAATTTCCTGAATGCTATATTTTTGCAGTTTTTCACTCATCTTTTCACTCTGATTTTATCCAAATTTTCACGAATTCGTTTGTTGAGTTCTTCCTCCTCCTTCAACTGCTCCTCAAATTCCACTTTCAACTGATTGAACCTTTCCGCAAAATCAAAATCATCTTTTTCCTCTGCCAAACCAACATAACGGCCGGGCGTGAGCACATAATCCAGTGCTTTTACTTTTTCAGCCGGTGTGGATGCACAAAAGCCTTTTACATCCTCGTAATCATCCTCCTCCTGCCACCTGCTGTAGGTGTCGGCTATTTTATCAACATCGGCTTTGTCCAGCACTTTTGTTCTCCGGTTGATCAATCTTCCCATTTCCCGTGCATCGATGAACAAAATATCATCTTTTTCTGTCCTGTCGCGGGATAAGAACCAGAGGGATGCCGGTATTTGTGTGTTAAGAAAAAGTTTGGGCGGCAGGTTAACAATGCAATCCACAAGGCCGTTTTCTACCAGGGCTTGCCGGATATCACCTTCCCCGGAAGCTTTGGAAGTTAATGCCCCTTTGGCCAGTACAAAGCCGGCTTTTCCGCCCGGTGCCAAATGATACAAAAAATGCTGTATCCAGGCATAATTGGCATTGCCTTTGGGTGGCACGCCGTATTTCCAGCGGGCATCTTTGCGCAGCAGTTCACCGCTCCAGTCGCTCACATTAAACGGGGGATTGGCTATGATGTAATCGGCTTTCAAATCTTTGTGTGCATCGTTAAGGAAAGAACCTTCGTTGTTCCATTTTCCCTGTGAGCTGTCGATGCCACGGATCGCCAGGTTCATCTTGCACAATCGCCAGGTGGTCTGGTTGCTTTCCTGCCCGTAAATGGAAATATCATCAATGCGTCCCTGCCTGCTTTTGACAAAATCTTCTGATTGCACAAACATTCCACCGGAGCCACAGCATGGGTCAAACACCCTTCCTTTGTGTGGCTTCAGCATTTCTACAAGGAGCTCAACAACAGAGCGGGGCGTGTAAAACTGCCCGCCTTTTTTGCCTTCTGCCAGAGCAAACTCGCCAAGGAAATACTCAAACACATGGCCCAGCACATCCGCACTGCGGGCTTTGGCATCTCCCAGGGCAATGTTGCCAATCAGATCAATCAGTTCACCCAGGCTTGCCGGATCGAGGTTTTGACGGGCATATACTTTTGGGAGCACCCCTTTAAGTGAAATGTTTTCTTTTTCTATGATATCCATGGCTTCATCCACGGTTTTGCCAATATCGGGTTGTTTGGCTTGATTTAGCAGGAATGACCAACGGGCTTTTTCGGGCACAAAAAACACATTTTCTGCTTTGTACTCATCTTTATCCTCGGGATCGGCTCCTGCATATTCACCTTTTCCGGCTTTTAGTTTTTCATACAATTCTTCAAACGCATCGGAAATGTATTTGAGAAAGATCAATCCCAAAACGATGTGTTTGTATTCAGCCGCATCAATGTTTTTTCTCAGCTTATCCGCTGATCGCCATAACTGAGCCTCAAGCTTTTCTTCACTATTTACTGTCTTTTTCTTCGCCATTGGATAAAAAGTATGATTTTATGGGCATGAAGGTAATAATTTTGCGGGGGAAAATGAACAAGTGGCATGCATATAAGGGAATCTTTCTACAAGACGTATATGCGTTTGTTGATCATTTGAATCAGCATCGTAAAGGCTTGCATTGGTTAAAAACAGAGAGGTTTACCAATTGCATTTCAATTGAAGTTCCCCTATGTTCCAGGGGCGAGTTTAGCTTCGCCTTACAGTCAAAAAAGCATATCAGGGCTAAAGCCCTTTCTATTTTATATTTCGCCTCAAAACCCCGACATAAATGCCGGGGTTAACCGGCTCTGGTTAAGCACACGCTTAACCCCCGTTCTTCAGCTCGGAGTGATAAGAACAGGAAAGGTGGAATGGGCTTTAGCCCAGACATTATAATTTTTATTGATGAACGTTTATTTTTTCTAATTCTTAATTTTTACTCAACAGTAATAATTCAATCATTACCCACTAAGATGGAAGTAGAAACTACTGCAAAATCACGTTTTAATGAATTTCTTTCGCAGGATTTCCCCGTTTTGTTTCATTTCCAGAAAATACATCCCGGCGGGTAAGCCCTGTATATCCAGTACATTGTGTTTTCCCCTGAGTGTTTTTTGCATCAAAACCTGTCCCCGCATATTGTGTATGCTGATTTTTGTTTCATTTGCCCGGTTTAAATCAAGGTTTAAAGTCGATTTTGCCGGATTCGGGCTGATTTGTGCGGTAAAAACCTTTGGATTTTGCACTTGAACAATGCTGTCTCCGGTAATGTGTATGTCATCAATGTAAAGATTAAACATTTGGGCATCGCTGTAACAATGGAAGCCGATGTAGTAAAAGCCGGTTTCATCCACCTGAAAACCGGCGCTGACTTCTGTCCAGAGCTCATCGGTGATTCCCGGCAAGTTGATGATGGTATCCTGCATGGCTTCCGCCGATTGCACATTTGCCAGATTGACAGACAGGTTTTCCGGCCAGGTGGCATTTTCAATTTTTGTGTAAAAACCCAGGTGATACAGCATGTCAGTTTCCAGATAAATGCATTGGCTTATCAGCCAGTCATCTGCGGCCTCAAAATCGTTGTACTGATAAATCATAGCGCCTGCTGATTCGTTTCCTGATCCTGAGGTGTATTCCCAGGTGCGGTTATCTTCGTTGGCGTTATCAATCAGCCAGTGTGATAATTCCGTTTCCGAATCAAAAGGCACTGACCAGGGGATTTCTGCGGCTTCGATATTGGAAAATTCCATGTTCAGACTATCGTTTATGTTATCAACGTCTCCGGGCAGGGATGTATAAACCACCAGGCTGTAACTGCCAAAATCTGAAAGCAGGAGATCCTCATCAAAGGTATATTCAAAATATTCGCCGGGAGAGAGGCTTGCCGTTATGGTTTCCTGGATGAGATTACCATTCAGATTGCAGGATACAGGAATATCGGTAAGCGTTTGGGAACACTGGTTACGGAGCAGGATGCTTAATGTCCCCGTTTCCATATTGCATCCCGTTTCCGGGGAGAGTATGTCCAGAACGGCAATGTCTGGATCGCTTTGTTCGGTAATGCTGACATTGTCTATGACCAGGTTTAACATTTCCGGATCGCTGGTACACTTGAATCCAATGTAGTGATGCCCGCTAATATCCGTTGTAAACATAATTTCATGCAGTTGAAGACTGCCGTTTACAATACCGGATAAGGAATCAAGAAGGGTAGTCATGCCGGCGGATTCAGGGCTGTTGCCCAGGTGAATTTCCAGGTTTTGAGGCCAGTATGAACCGGTTGACGCATAATCAAAACTGAGTTTGTACATTTTTTCTGGTTCCAGTTCCAGGCACTGTGTAAAAATCCAGTCATCAGCAGGGTTTTCATTGCCCTGATAAATAAGGTCTTCACTGTTTGTATAACTGTGAAACCAGGTATTACCATCATCATTTGCGTCCTCGGTCAGCCAGCCGATAAAATCATCTGTTAAGCTGAAATCGTTTTCATATGGCATTGAAGCGCAGGCAACATTCCGTATTTGTTTTGTCAGGCTGTCATTGCTGCTGTATTGATCACCGGGCAGGTTTGTTATGATGGAAACATCTATGTCCTGACCACTCATGCCGGTTAAATCGATGGAATCGTTGAATGCATAGTTGAGGGCTTCATACGGCAAAATGGTATCCGTTACTGTTTCGGTGAGGATTACAGTGCCGTTGACCAGCAGGCTGGCCGGAATGTCTGAAATGGTATCGCTACCATAGTTTTCGAGGGTGACAAGTACCTGCGCGGGTTCGGTAAACGTCTGAGAATATGGCTGTATGATGGAGGTCGGTGTCACGTCAAACTGTTTAATGGGCATGATTTCTATGACCGCTACATTATCATCGGGGTACAATGATTCAGTCAGCGCGTAAAAACCACCAAAACTGTTCCAGCCCCAATTAAAATGCAAATAATCCTGATTGTCATACCCATCACACACCCATGCATGCCCTTCGCTTGTGCCCATGTCATCATTAAACCCGGCATACAACACAGGGCGTCCGGCATCAATTTCCTGTTTCATGGTGTTGATCCATTCTGCATCTGTATAATATCCGCTCAAAATACGGTGTGCGTTTGGCGAATAAGAAAAGTAATCTTCAAGTGGCTGTGCCGCTATAGCAGAGCCTGAACTGCTTGCCGAGTATTGCATTTCATAGGCAACACCACAGTGGTACATGAGTGTGGCCACCGGAATGTTTTGCTCTCCCACACTGTCGGGCATTTGGTCCCACAGGTATTCCGTTGAACCAAAATCGGCTGTCTGTGTACCATAAGAGGGTGCATCGTATGAATGAGTTCCTGTTCCGAATTGCGGATGTTCCCAATGGTTCATTATCTGGGCTGCGGCCGTGGCAACGCACCCAACCACAGCATGTTCACATGGGCCGTTATCGTCTTCCGGGCAAAGTTCGTTGTAATGGCATCCCTGGCCCCACTTTGTTGTCAGCAGAAATGATGAGCGCACACCACTGGTCGTATTTTTGCTGAGCAGAGCGTTCCATTGTTTTTCTGCTTTTGGATTGTTTTTTGCCTGAGAAATTTTTTCACTCACAGCCTTGAACCAGTTTTGAACCGGGGCAGGGATGTTATTCAGGTCATGATACCCCTGAAAACTGTATGCCAGCACGGGTTGAGTGTTTTTACCGGCAGACATGGCAATAAAACCACCGTTTGTAATTTGTAAAAGCAGAATTGTCGTGTCCCCGTGATGGGAGAGCATGCGTTGGTCTGAAAATGCGATTTCTGATGTTGCATTGTTATGCAATGTACAGAAATTTTCTGCTGCCTGCCTGATTTCCTTTATGCCCTGAGATTTTAATTCAGCAGAAGAAAAAATCAAACAGGAAGACAATAGCAATGTCAGTGCAAAAGCCCTGGTGTTTTTTAACAGCATGAGATTTGAGTTTTGATTCACAAAGCCAAAAGTACAAATAAAACCAATCAAGCCTGAAAAACATTGATGTCCATTTATTCTGTGACGAAACCACATCTGATCCATTATTTTCACTTTTAGATATTCCTGGTTTTCCACTAAGTTTGCAGTCGAACCTATTTTCATTACATTTACATAAAATTTGATACAGATGAAACACATACCTTTCGATGTACTGGAAAATTTCATACAGGAAAGCCTGATGAAAAAAGGAGTACCTGAAAAAGATGCTGAAATTGTAGCGGATGTATTAATAACAGCCGATAAACTTGGTATTGATTCGCATGGCATCAATCGCTTAAAACCCATTTACCTCGACAGAATAGACGACGGGATTTTAAACCCTGAAACTGATATTGAAGTGGTAAAAGAATTTGGAGCTACTGCCGTACTGGACGGAAATAACGGCATGGGCCATGTCATCAGCAAAAAAGCCATGGAAATGGCCATTGAAAAAGCCAAACATCATGGACTTGGTATGGTATCCGTCCGCAATTCGTCACATTATGGCATAGCCGGGTATTATGGCCTCATGGCTGAAAAAGAAAATATGATCGGCATTACCGGCACCAACGCCAGGCCATCCATAGCCCCCACATTTGGCATTGAAAACATGTTGGGCACCAATCCATTGACATTTGTGATGCCCAGCGATGAAGATTTTCCGTTTTTCCTGGATTGTGCCACTTCCGTATCGCAGCGCGGCAAATTTGAATATTACGAAAAACACGGCAAAAAAATGCCTGAAGGTTGGGTAATTACCCGTGAAGGAAAGAGCCTTACCGATCCAAAAGCTGCATTGGATGCCCTGGTAAAAAAAGAAGCAGCACTGACACCATTGGGAGGCATTGGTGAAGATGGTGGCGGGTATAAAGGATACGGATACGCTACGGTTGTTGAAATCTTGTCAGCAGCCTTGCAAAGCGGACAGTTTCTGCATGCCCTGTCAGGTTTCCGCAATGGGGAAAAAATACCATACAGGCTTGGTCATTTTTTCATCGCCATCAACGTTGAAGCCTTTACAACAATAAAATCGTTCAAACGCATTACAGGAGACATATTGCGCTCGTTGCGCAATTCAAAGAAAATGCCAGGCAAAAAAAAGATTTATACAGCAGGCGAAAAGGAACATTTGAATTACCTCGAACGCTCAGTGTACGGGGTGCCGATTCCTAAAGCACTGCTCGAAGAAATGCGTAAAATAAACAATGAATTGAAAATAATCGGTTTTGACAAATACCTTGATTGATGAAAGAACAACAGGGACAATTCCCGTCTGCGACCGGTCAACATGTGTTCTACAGAATCTGGGAACCAGCTTCTAAACCTGTGGCTGTGCTGCAAATCATCCATGGCATGGCGGAACATTCAGCCCGCTATAGTGAATTTGCGGCATTTATGTGCAATCATGGTTTTATCGTAGCAGCTAACGACCATCCCGGTCATGGTGTCACAGGTGTAAACGCCGGGAAGGTAGGTTTTTTTGATGAGAAACAAGGCTGGAACAACGTGTTGCGTGACCTTATTTATTTTAACAATCAATTGCATAACCGCTACAATTTGCCTCTTTACATTTTAGGGCACAGCATGGGCAGTTTTTTAGCTCGCCACCTGATGATTATCCAACCCGGCATAGCTGACCGTTGGATATTGTCCGGTACCGGATTTTATAACCTGTTGATGCGGGTTGGTGGATTTATGATGGCCAATCTGAGTTTGTTTTTTAAAGACCCCCTGGATAAAGCCGGGCTTTTGCATGCATTGAGTTTTGATGGTTTCAACAAGAGGTTTGCAGATGAAGAGACAAAAAATGCATGGATATGTTCGGATAAAAACGTCATAAAAGCATACAACAACGACCATCTTTGCGGATTTGTTGCCAGCAGTGGGTTTTACAGAGACCTCCTGTACGGAATCAACTTTATACACAAAAAACGCTCCCTGAAAAAAATGCCATCTTCCCTGGAGGTTTTAATGATTTCCGGCACCAACGACCCGGTAGGCAATTTTGGGAAAGGCGTAATAAAAACCAAAAAGCTGTTTGAAAAATATGGATTAAAACCACAATTAAAACTGTACAAAGGCATGCGTCATGAAGTGCTGAATGAAAAAGACAAACAAAAAGTGTGGAATGATGTGCTTGAGTTTTGCCTCTACAATAACAAGCAGCAGCAATAACACAACTTAATGTAAATTCAATAATCGCTTTTGCCAAAACACATTTATTCCTTTTTCACCTGGTTTTTGTATTGAACAGGATGTGGACGCTACTAACAGCCTGTAAAATTGCTTTAAGCAGGATTACATCTGAGGAATTTAATAGGATTAGCAATAAAATCATCTGGCTAATTATTTAATATTATGGTGGGTTAAAGCTTTACCCCTTAAAATGACAGTAAAATCACCTTTAAAAACAGCATACACATTCATCTTATAATAATGTACATTAATCAATCGATATGCTTTATCAATCATATTTTTTTTCCTGTTAAGCAATTTATTTTGGTATTTACTACCTTATTATCTATATTAGCAGCAATATATAAAATAAATTTAGCTGCGAAAGCATGAAGTACAGTTCAATGAATAAACTACATTCAATATATTTTACAACATTTAAGAAACTTAGCCGGGTGGCCCCCTATCTATTGTTTACCTACCTTAAATAACCCCACCCGTGCTAAGTGTGCTTTTTCTGTTGTGGCTAACCCGGGGCTCCCGCCCCGGGTTTTTTATGTCATAATGCTAAATTCTTTATTTCTTCAAGACAACAGGTTGAATTTTTTTGTAAGTTAGCAGCCATAAATTTAAAACAGTACAGTTTAATAATGCACAAATGCTTTTTATTATGCAATCGCTCATTAATAAATATAAACGCATCAGGAAAACCAGATTTTTAGAAAAAAACTATACAGGCAAATACGCCTTTGTAGGTATTGGAAGTCATTCTTTTAACAATTTGTATCCTGTGCTTGATTATCTCCATGCAGATTTGAGTTACATAGTTACTAAAACAGAAGCCACGGCAAAAACAATCAACGAAAATTACAAGTCTGTAAAAGGGACCACCAAACTGGATAAGGTTTTAAAAGACAAAAACATCAAAGGGGTATTTATATCAGCTCATCCGGATGCGCACTTTGACCTGGCAAAACAAATTTTACAGGCAGGGAAACATGTGTTCATTGAAAAACCGCCCTGCAAAACACTCAAAGAATTGCAGGAACTGCGCCTCATTGAAAAAGACAGCAGCGGGAGTGCATTTGTGGGATTACAAAAACGACATGCCCCGGTGTATCAAATCATCCGCACCAAAGTTAAAAGCAGGAACGTAATCTATTACAAACTTGATTATGCTGCAGGAAACTATCCGGAAGGCGACACGCTGACTGACCTTTTTATCCACCCCCTGGATTTAGCTGTTTTTATTTATGGCCGCGCCAGCATTGAATACATGAAAAAATTTGAAACAGGGAAAGGCGTTGAATCATGGCTAATTGAACTCAGTCATCCGGGTGATGTTATTGGAAGAATTGAACTTTCAACAGATTTCTGGTGGACACGTGGAAAGGAAAACATGATCATCAATACCGACAAACACGTGTTTGAAACAAAAGGAATCAATGAGCTCAAGTACATAGAAAAACCAAAGTCAATCATGAACGTTCCCCTGGAAAAAATAAAAGCACCCGTAATTTCCGAACATTACCTGTATCAAAAAAACAACTTTTTGCCCGTGCGCGATCACAATGATTTATACGCTTCAGGTTATTTCGGTGAAATACAGGCCTTTCTGGAAATCTGTGAAAAAAACGGGGAAAACATGAGTACCCTTGATTCCCTGGTACCCGTTTATGAATTGTTGGACAAAATGAAAAAATATTAAATGTACACAACAAAAGATTACCTCAAACGCGGATTACGGTTTGCAAATAACTCATTGTTGCCGAGACACAAAAAACTGAGCACCATCATGCTGTACTCAACAGACCGGTGCAATTCAAAATGCCGTCATTGCTACATCTGGGCTAAAAAACCCAAGCAAGACCTGGGTCTGGATAAAATCAAAGAAATTATTAACTCCCCGGTTGTCAGTAAAAACACACTGATAGGCCTTGAAGGTGGTGAATTTATTTTGCATCCCGAAGCCGAAGATATCCTGAAATACCTGTCGGTGCATCACAAATATTTTGAGTTGCTCACAAACGGCCGCGATGCCGATACGGTCATCAGATATACCAGAAAATACAAACCCGTCAGGCTGTATGTTTCCATGGACGGCACAAGAAAAACAATCGAGGAAATGCGCCGGGCCGATATTTACGATAATATCATTAAAGTCATCGAAACCCTCAAAGATGAAGTGCCCATCTCGGTGATGTTTACACTGACACCATACAATACATTTAAAGACCTGGAACACGTGGCCGGCGTGTGCAAAAAACACAACATCGATATGCGTATCGGGATATACAACAGCATGGAGTATTTCGATACCCAATCGTCATCCGATACCTATGATACACTCGAATACAAACCCGAAGATATCCCCGAATTTGTAAAAGATTTCAGCGAAAATTACGATTTCATGTATTTGTTTACCAAATTCAGGGAAGGAAAACTAAAAATGCCCTGCCGCAGCATTACCGACAGCATCGTGATCTATCCCAACGGCGATATCCCTATTTGCCAGTTTAAAGAGATTATCCTTGGCAATCTGTACAAAGAATCCCTTCACCACATCATCAACAAAAAAGAAACCGTCAAAAAACACAAGGAACACCTGCATGGCTGCAACGCCTGCTGGGTAAACTTCCACCGTAAATATGACATTGTGCTGCACAGAAGCCTGGAGAAATTGATGCCCAAAAGCATGGTACAATGGTTTCTCGGCAAATACCACTGGACAGAAAATAAAAAGACAAAATATTCGAAACTGTTTAAGGAAGAGTAAGGGGTGTCGTCGTTCCTCACCACTGGTCATTGATTAATTTGTTATTTGAAGTTTGAGTTTTGGAGTTTGTATTTTCACTTGGGCGTGTCCTTTTTTCCAGGCCTGGCATTTAACCTTTACGAAAGTTCCAAACTACCTTTACGAAAGTTCCAAACTTTCGTAAAGGTCAATGTCAGCCTGAAAAAAAAGGCCGGTCTCCGGCTTATATCTGCCTTTTCGCCCGCTTGTTTCTGCATTGCTGTGCTTGTGATACCAAGTTGCGTTCAACTGTGTAATATTTAATATTCTTATTGATGATTACTGAAAATTACAATCGATTGATTATCTGTATTATACCGATGATGTTCA
>CAZGPW010000089.1:0-18242 GCA_964527535.1 uncultured Bacteroidales bacterium | reverse complement strand
TGACGAATTTGAGTATCTATCTGTTATTCTGCATTTTAAAAATTTTAAATATTTTTTCAATGATAGTTTTATAGTCCAATTTTTTCAAGTTGGGTTAATGGAAACTTTAAATACAGCGACAAGGATGCTGTTATATGTTCTGACAATCCCTTTGAGATCATTTCCATTTACCCCAACCCCGCTGATGATGAAATAACCGTTGAGATTGAATCTACGGAGAATACCCGTGTTTACATATACGTGTGGGATAAACTTGGTAAAACGGTGATGTTAAAACAAGCTGAAGTAATTGTTGGGAATAATGAGTTTAGACTTGATATCAGGCACCTCGCCTCATCCATTTACACTATACAGGTAATCACAGAAAACGGACATCATAAAACAGAACATAAGTTTGTAAAACAATAAATATGAGCACGATGAAACATTCAAAAAAAATAAATTATGAAAAAACAAAAAAATCAAAACACCAGGGAGCGTAAAAACTCACGAACAATGCCTTTTAACATTGGAACTTTAAATCATTGGCATTTACCTGATCTTTGGTTCTTGCCTTATGGGGTTTTCCCAAAACGTTGGTATTAACACAAATGATCCTGACAATTCAGCCTTGCTGGACTTGGAGTCATCAGAGCGGGGATTATTGATCCCCCGCATGACAACAGCGCAGCGGGATGCCATTGACCTTACAGGCAATCCACAAGCCTTGTTAATATACAACAACACCGATAACTGTTTGCAGATATACGATGAAACGGAAGGATGGCAAAATGTGTATTGCATTGGCGACTGCGCCCCGGAGATTACTTCTCAACCTTCAAACTCATCAATTTGCGAAGGTGAAAACACCAGTTTTTCCGTTTTAGCCACAGGAACAAATTTATCGTACCAGTGGCAGGTTGACGATGGCGGGGGCTGGGCTGATATAACTGCAGCCGGTTCAGACCCTGAGTATGCAAACTGGACAACAGAAACACTCGGAGTAAACAATGTTGTGGCAGGTAACGATGCTTACCAGTATCGCTGTGTCGTAAGCGGAGATTGTGCCCCCGATGCCACCAGTAACCCGTCAACTTTATCTGTCAACACCACCCCACCCACCTCCACAGCCGGCACTCATGTTCCCGGCGAAGAGCAAATTGAGTGGAAATGGACCACCGTTGCGGATGCCGATGGTTATGCCTACAATACAACGGATGATTATTCCTCTGCCACAGACAATGGTACAAGCACATCATACACACAAACCGGATTGGATTGTGAAACATCATACACCCTGTACGTGTGGGCATACAAAGATTGCGGCGAATCTTCATCGGTTGAACTAAGTGAAACTACATCGGATTGTCCTTTTTCAATTTGCGGAGAATCTACAGTTGTAGATGTAACAAACAGCACCACTGGCGAAACATGGATGGATCGCAACCTCGGTGCTTCACAACAGGCAACTGCTTCGGATGATTACCAGGCTTATGGTGCAATATTTCAGTGGGGACGTTTAAGCGACGGGCACGAGTGTATAACATGGACAGGTTCCTCAAGTGGCACCCCTGATAATGGAACTACAAGTACTAACAGTTCAACCGATAGTCCTGGTCATGGTTTGTTTATTACAGAACCAAATTCACCTTACGACTGGCGTAACCCACAAAACGACAATTTATGGCAGGGCGTAAGCGGTACCAACAACCCTTGCCCAAGTGGTTATCGCTTACCAACCGAAGCCGAATGGGAAGCAGAACGTACAAGTTGGGGCAGCAACGATGCACCCGGGGCTTTCGCTTCGCCCCTTAAATTGCCCGTGGCAGGCTACCGCCTCTACAGCAATGGTACGCTCCACAGTGTAGGCTCCCTCGGCCTCTATTGGTCAAGTACCTTAGATGGTGTCGCCTCGTGGACAGTGTTTTTCAACAGTAGTGATGCCTACATGTACAGCTACTACAGGGCATCCGGACACTCTGTGCGTTGCATTAAGGATTAACCCAATGGAATAGCAGCATAGCTGCTCCCGCTCTGCGGGATTCCATGCGGGTTAAGTGCGCACTGATGATGATTAGGGACACAAAGGCTTAACGCGTGAAACCTCTTTTGTTTCATGGGGCGCATAGTGTTATAATGCCAAAATGGGAACTTTTTTATATTATTGACGGACACCAGGTAGTTTCAACATTTCTTTATCAACATAATTTTTTTACTTGCGAATTAACCTTTTTTCAACTAAGTTTGCAGTAAAATCAAATTTGGTTTCAATTGAATTGGTATTGTTTTTGTAAGAAATGAATAATAATAATAGAATTTTTGCTCTATGGATATGAAAAAAAACGTAATTAAAGTAGCTGCTATTGCTTTGCTGATCCCGATTTTCTTCTTTTTCGTTTCTTGTGAACCGGAGGAACCCATGTCTTTTGATGAATCATTATTGATTGGTAAATGGGTAGAGGGAACTGTATATGAGCGCTATAAAGATGACAATACCGGTTACACATGGGACACTGCAGACGATGTTTCAGAAGAAGAAGCACAGGATTTTACCTGGAGCCTGGATGAAGATCAATTGGTGCAAATCCATATCATGGAAATCGGAGGGGATATTCCTAAAACCTATACTGTTACCGAGCTTACTGAGACCGATCTTTCCTATAAAGACGATTACGGAACAACACATAATTATACAAGAGTTCAGGATTGAATCAGATAGCTGATTTATCTCTTCATATCTTTTTGTGATTAACACGAATGAAGCATGAAAAAAACGCTCAATATTTTTAAGAAGTCATCGATTGCACTTCTCTTGTTGGTTATAATTGGTGTTGTAATCACCATGTGGTTCGTTTTAACCCCGGCGAGAATTACGCCCATCGTTTCCAATCAGGCAAACAAATTGTTAAACTGTGAAGTCCGGATAGGAACCGTTGATTTAACCTTTTTCAAGACCTTTCCCAAACTCGGGCTTCATGTTGAGAACCTCACATTAATCAACCCCGTAAAAGGCGCTCAATCTGATACACTGGCACATTTTGATGATTTTATTGCAAGCATTGATCATAAGGAATGGCGCAAGAATAAATCCCTTGTCCTGAATGAAATTTATTTGAAAAATGGTGCGGCAAATGTATATGTCGATAGTCTGGGAAATACAAATTATGATATCTTTAAAGCAACAGATGAAGAAGAGGAGGAAAAGGCAAGTACGGAGCTACCGGATTTAATTGATCTTCAAAAAATCGAAATAGAAAATGCAAAAGCGAATTATATTGACGAACAAAGCAGGACAAAAGCAGAGATCACCAATCTTAATTTCTCAGTTCGCGCCAAATACGGGGAAGCATCCGGAAATGCCAAAATGAACCTCGATATTGATAATGTCCAATATTCTGTAAATGACAGCTCGCCGATGTCTGCCAACATTGATGATTTCTCATTTTTTGTCGATGGCAGTATTGCGGACAATATGCTTGAAGGCCTTGTGAAAACCGAAGTAAAATCAATCTCATATTCATCAAACGATACCGCGTATCTCGACTCAACAAATATACGTTTGAATGCGCCTGTGTCCATTGATGTTGATGATGAAAGCATCACATTAAAGAAAACAGAGCTGGCCATTAACACCCTCGAATTTGTCCTGGACGGTTGGGCTAAACGAGGTGCTGAAAGTGATATCGAAATGGATATGAATCTGATTACTGAACAATGGGGATTGGATGACATATTTGCTCTGATACCGGAAGATTATCAGCATTTAGTAACTGACATTAATTTTGATGGCGATATTCAAATTTCAGGGCAAGCAAACGGCTTTTATAATGATACTTCAATGCCGGTAATAAACACAAATTTAAAAGTCAATGACCTGACCGGTACATATGCGGATTTACCCTACAAATTTTCGAACACAAACGCCGATATCAATTTTGATCTTAACCAAAATACCGATAACGCAGATGTGATCATAAACAACCTGAGTACAATTCTAAACAACAATGCGTTAAAATGCAGTGGTTCCATCAAAGATGCTACGGGATCACAAGATTGTGACCTTTCACTAATTGCTAAACTAAATCTTCAGGAAATCAAATCATTTTTGCCGGACAGCCTAAATGTTGATATGTCGGGAATGGCCGATTGTCATTTTAACATCAATGCAAAGCTTGATGATCTATCAGGTATGGACTTAACTAAAATCAAGTCAGATGGCCTGATAAACCTGACTGATTTAAATGCAGTGTACCAGGATAGCATGTACATAGAATCACAGCATCTGTCGCTTGGATATCAACTTCCGAGTCCGAATATGACAAGCAATGATGTGTTTAGTGAGCTCATTCAGGCGACACTGGAAAGCCCGGAACTGAACATAAAAATGATTGATAGTGTAAATACGGTTGCCAGGGCGACTTCGGCAGATTTGACACTGGGTTTATCCAATGTAATGGATACAAGCATTCAGCCATCCATGGAAGTCAATTTTGCATTTGATAATCTATCTGCCGAGATGGATACAATAAGCGCTGAGATCATTAAGCCTGAAGGTATCGCTCAGTATTACATACCAGGGAACAGTGAGAATGTATCCTTAAACCTGTCATATCAAAGCAATGGCATAAATGCAATCATTGGGGAATACGCTTCGGTAAATACTAAGTTTATTAGCGTTTTGGCAAACGCCACCCGTGATACGACACAAGAAAATACATTTTCACAATGGAGTCCAAACCTAAATGTCAATTTTAACAATGGTAAAATTCAACTTGCCGATTTGCTTTATGATGTGAATATCCCTCAAATTAAATTCGATTTTACACCTGAAGCGTTTTACATTGAAAACAGCCGGTTTGAAATCGGACAATCAGATTTTAACTTAAAAGGGACACTTGAAAATTTTGATGCCTATTTTAAAGATGAAGGATTATTGACGGGTGAATTGGATTTTACCTCGGAAAAAACAGATATCAATCAGTTAATGGAATTGGTTGATGATTTGGCTAAAAAAGATTCAACTTCAACAGAAGAGCAACTACAGGATGCTGAAATGGCCGAAGCCACAAGCTCTGAAAACGATTCAGATCCGTTTATGGTGCCCAAAGGAATTGACATCACCCTTAATGTAAATGCCACAAAATCATACATAAACAATTCACAGTTAAACAATTTAGGCGGCACGCTTGTTTGTCAGGACGGAATCCTGGTGCTTCGGGAAATGGGTTTCACAAACGATGCAGGGCGGATATTATTAACAGCCATTTATCGTCCCGAACGGAGAAACCATTTATACACGGGAGTGGATATACATTTTCTCGATGTCAACATTTCGGAAATGTTGGAAATCGTTCCTGAGCTTGATACCGTTGTTCCAATGTTGAAATCCTTTGCCGGAAAAGCAGAATGTCACATTGCCGGTGAAATGTACCTGAAATCCAATTATGAGATTAAATATTCAACGCTTCGGGGTGCGCTTGCCATCGAAGGGGAAGACCTCGTTTTACTCGACAATGAAACCTATGACAAAATATCAAGTAAACTCATGTTTAAAAAGAAAACCGAAAATGTGATTGACAGCATGGATTTCCAATTAACGGTTTTCAGAAAAGAAGTTGATGTGTATCCATTTCTTATTCACATGGATAAGTACAAAGCCGTTGTTTCAGCCCGTTACAATTTAGATAACAGGTACGATGCTCACATCGAGACCCTGGCTCCGGTGCGTTTAGCGTTGCAGGTGAAAAATGATCCGGAAAATCCGGATGAATTAGCGTATAAATTGGTTGAGAAAAAGTACAAAAATATGTACAAGCCTGATAAAGCAACAGCCATACAGGAACGAACTTTACATCTGAAAAAAGTCATATCCGACTCGCTTAAAGAAAATGTGAACAAATACGATTCTGAATAAGTACGAGCGTAGAAAAAAATTTATCAAACTGATGATGAACAAGCAGGAATTCAAGTAAAATTTGAAAATCAAACTGTTTGGTTATCGCAAAAGCAGATGGCTCAATTATTTGATAAGGGTATTGATACAAGCGGGCTTCATCCCAAAAACATCTATCAATCTGGTGAAATTGGCAGGCAGGCGGTGACGGCAAAATTGAATTGGTATTACAAAAAAGATTGAATAAAGAGCCTATTAATCATATAAATTTTGTATCTTGTGTTCTGTTATCAGTGTGGTTCAGTTTGTATTTATGAATGTAAAGAAAATGACTTATGAAACGCTTTAGCCTTATTTTGTTTTGCCTGTTTACCTCTGGTCTTGTACATGGACAGGAAATTTGCTTTACTGTCCATTATCACAGCGAGTATTCCCCATGGGACAGTGTGCTTGTTGAAAACCTGAGCCAGGGCGGGGATACCACCCTTTACTGGCCGGATACGGTATTGAACCTTGATCATAGTGCTGTTCCTGATTTGGCTGCAGCGGAGAATGGCTTTGAGTTGAAGCAGAATTTCCCCAATCCTTTTTCCGGCACCAGCAAAACAGAAATGGTGCTGCCCCGAGAAGGTGAGGTGAGCATGCAACTGTACGATTTGCACGGACAGAAACTTGCTGCATACAGTGCAGAACTTGAATCAGGCCGGCATGAGTTTGCTTTTTGCACTGGGGGTGCAGGTGCCTGTTTACTTTCCGCCAGGTTTGGCAAGCTTAACAAACAGATTAAAATCATGGATGCTGGCAACCCCCGGAGTAAAAATGCTCAGATTATATATCAGGGAATGAAAGAAATACTACCCGTTGAAAAGCGTACATCAGCCAGGGCTCCCTGGCAGTACAACACGGGTGACAACCTGCGTTTCACCTGCTTTGTCAACGGGCATTATGTTGTCACTACCGGTAATCCTGAGGAAAGCACTTCCTTTCAATTCGATGTAATGCCCACCTTTAATTTTGTCATTGAAACCACCGCGGAAAACACTGATTACAGCTTTACAGTAGGAGGGGCAGATGATTTTGAAGTTATCTGGGAACCCGGAGTGAGCGAAGTGTACAATACCAGTAATATATCCCACAATTTTGGCGAAGCTGGTTTATGGCAAATCAAAGTAAGAGGCCATGCCAATTATATTATGTTTAATGAAAATGCTGACATGTTCAGGGATATACTTTCCCCGGTCTCGCCTTCTGTCAGTGGCCTGATGATGTCTGCCAATATGTTTCGCAGTATTACGGTCTCATCGTTTACATGTGAAGATTTTTTTGATGAGGCTTCTGAAGGCATCAGTGATATGACTTTTATGTTTGCCGGGTCATCATTTAATCAGGATATAAGCAACTGGGATCTGAGTCAGGCAACGGATTTGCGAGGTATATTTTCAGGTTCTGATTTTAATCAACCACTGGATGCCTGGGATGTGCATAATGTGGAAGTATTTGCCATGATGTTTTCGCACAGTATTTATAATCAGGATATCAGCGGTTGGGATGTCAGTGGTGCCACCGACATGAGTGATATGTTCAGCTATTCTGAATTTAATCAGGACATTGGAAACTGGGATGTCAGCAACGTAACCAACATGGCCTGTATGTTTAGCTATTCTGTTTTCAACCAAGACATCGGCAACTGGGATGTTAGCAGTGTCACCAATATGGGGTACATGGATTATAATACCAATGGCATGTTTCAGAATTCAGCATTTGATCAGGATATAAGCAGCTGGGATGTATCAAACGTTACCAGTTTTCACAATTTCCTTAAAAACTCCGCTTTATCCACGGAGCATTACAATAATTTGTTGATACAATGGTCTGAACTGGATCTACAGCCTTCCCTTAATTTTTATGGTGGCAGCAGCATGTATGATTTGGGCTTGCCTGCAGAAAGGAGGCAATACATCATTGATGAATTTGGATGGAACATTATAGATAGTGGAGATACCGGCGAGCAGTACTGATTAAAAGAGCACAACCAATGTTTTTTACCGGCTTGGCATTAGGCTTTTCAATATGTCGCAGCCTTTTATCCAAAAGCAACCATCAAACCTAAAATGTCATCTAAGAAAAAAACGAAGAAATGAAAAACTGGATCAGGACAATACTTGGCGGGTTAAGTTTAACTTCAATGATGTTTGTTTTTCAGGCATGCTATGGAACACCGCAGGATTTCGGCCATGACTTATTGATAGAAGGACAGGTGACAGCTAGGGCTTCAGGGGCACCTGTTGAAGGAATTAAAGTGTCAGTCGCGAATAATGCGCAATATCAAATGACCGATGAAGAAGGGCAGTTTTCGTTTTATACCGAAAGGATTGACGGGTTAACGCTACAATTTCAGGACGTTGATTCTACGCAAAACGGCCTTTTTGTGGATAAGGATACTGTATTGACAGAATTAAGAGAAAGTATGTACTTAGACATAGCCCTTGAACAGGAATAAATGCTTTCATCCTTGAAAAAATATGGTTTCAGGAAATTCAGGGAATCGGAAACCAAACGGCACGAACTGAATTATTTATTTTGGGAATGTACCACCAGGTGTAATCTGAATTGCTTGCACTGTGGCAGTGATTGCTCTAAAAACAGTGTGCACAGGGACATGCCGGCGGAAGATTTTTTAAAGGCAATTGATACCATTGAAAACATACCTGACAATTTTACGGTGGTATTCACCGGGGGCGAGCCCCTTTTGCGCAATGACCTGGAGCAATGTGGTAAAGAGTTGAGAAAAAGGGGGTTTAAATGGTCTGTTGTTTCAAACGGGCATTTATACGATGATCAAAGGCATGTTTCCTTATTGAATGCAGGGATTGGCGCATTGACCATTAGTTTAGACGGCCTCAAAGCGTCCCACAATTGGTTGAGAAACAGTAAAAGCAGTTTTGATAAAGTGATAAACGCCATTGAACTGGCCGCATCTTCCAGGCGGATTAATTTTGATATTGTAACCTGCGTTCATCAAAAGAATTTCGATGAACTTGCGGAGATCCGGGAATTGTTGATCTCGAAAAACGTCAAAGCGTGGCGGTTGTTTACGATTATTCCGGTAGGTAGGGCCGCACATAACGATGATTTAAAATTAACGGACGCGCAATTTCTTGATTTAATGCATTTCATTGCCGAAAATCGAAAATCCCGGGAGATTGATATTAAATTTAGTTGTGAAGGATATGTTGGCAGGTATGAGACCCTTGTAAGGGATGCTTACTTTTTTTGCAGAGCTGGCATTAATATAGGTTCGGTTCTCATTGACGGTTCGATTTCTGCCTGTCCTAACATAGACAGAACTTTCTCACAAGGGAACATTTACACGGACAATTTTTATGAAGTTTGGCAGCACAAATTTGAGCCATTCAGAAACAGGCAGTGGACAAAAGTTGGTCAATGTGCGTCGTGTAAGGATTTTAAAGATTGCCTGGGAAATGGGTTTCATAACTGGCATGGCGACAAGAAAAATGCATTGGTTTGCCACAAAGAAAAAATTGAAAAAGCAACGAAAGCCCAGGCTTAAAGCATCGTTTTTGGCTGCAGCCCCACATCCAAAAATAAACCTGTTATGCCACTGATTTTTTGCCTTTTTCTCCAAATCGTTTTTTTTCACAATTATCTTTTCTATATTTGATGCGTGATTGAAATATAATTGTGAAACGCTTGAAAGCATTTGTACAAGTTTGAAATTAATTAAGGTGTGTTTATACACGAGTTAGCTACAATGCAAGAAAAACGAAACATTAAAAGACAATGACAAAAATATTATATCTATTATTCACTCTTTTATGCTGCTTGACAGGTTATTCACAAAACTTGACAGGAAAATGGAAACTTGAAGCAGACATTCAAGGATTAGGTGCAGTGCAAATATTACTTGACTTCACAAAAACATCAGACACAACATTTTTTGCTTCCTCACGACCAAAAGCATTAAAAGAAGTAATAGGTGGTTTGAAATATGTTATTGCCAAAAACAACAAAGTGTATAAAAACGGATGTATTGTTCACATCTACAAAGGAGTTATTAAATCAGACAGCTTGAAAGGTGTTTTAACAACGCCAATGAGAAACTTATATTTTACAGCACAACTGAAAGACGGAAAAATGACAGGTGCATTATTTGGCAGCGATAAAAAAACTAATTATAACGAATTTACAGCAATTCCTTATGACAAAGATTTTGTGAATTATGACTATGTGGCTTTGGTTGCAGGTATTAAAACTACGTTTCAAAAAAATATTTATGATGAGGAAGTATTAAAAACAAAAGAATGGACAAACTTTTTTAAGCAGTTAGACAAGCTTGCACCAAAAATCCACGATGATATAGAAATGTTTACGTATTTTTCATTCTTGGCAAGCAAAATTAAAATGTCGCACATTGCTATTTTAAAACACAATCCTTGGGATAACTATGATGATAACGACACTTCAAAATACACCACACAAGTATCACATAAAATAATCAACGACAAAACAGCTTATATTAAATTTGAGGGCTTTCAGTTGGCTGACACATTGGTTGTTAGGCAGTTTTTCAAAACAATCATAGAGCAAAAAGTTCCAAATTTGATTTTCGACTTTAGAGGTAGTGGCGGTGGAGACTATTCATCAATGTTTTTAGCACAGTATTTGACAAACGAAACAAACGAAGCAGGTTTTTTCATCGGTAACAAATATTATCAGAACAACCGTAATTTGCCAGACGAAAATACAGTCAAAAATTTACCCGACTACAACGGAAAATCATTAAAAGAATTTTTGCAAAATATTATAGAAAATGGGTTACTGAAAGGTGAAGTTTCGCCTGACAAAGAATTGTATTACAGCGGTAAAGTTTACGCACTTATAGACAACAATTCTGCGAGTGCTACAGAACCGATTGCGTACTTTTTAAAACAGCACAACTTGGCAACTCTGGTGGGGGAAACGACCGCAGGAAAAATGTTATCATCAACCGTAATAACAGTTAAAGATAATTGGAGCTTAATGCTTCCTGTTGCAGACTATTACACATCTGACAGGTTTCGTATCGAACAAAAAGGTGTAAGTCCCAATATTAAAGTGAAAACAGAAAAAGCATTGGACTATGTATTAAAAATAGCACAGTAGCTAACATCACCTATACGCAAGCAGGGGTTTCGTGCTTTGTAGGACAGGAAAGTTGTAAATTTAAAGTTCAGCTCTTCGTAGGAAGTTCAGTGGTTAAAATCCCTACCTGCGCATAGCTGAGAAACGTTGTAGCCAATGCAAATAATACAATTAGTAATTATGATAAAATGAATATTATGCATACAAACTTTATAAATTACGAATTAGCATGTAGGAATTGTAGAACTATACGCATTCCGACAATGGCTTATTTTGAAACTGAGGAAAAATTAGAATATATGTCGAGAGAAGAATTAATTGATAAAATGAATAATTTTGAGCATATTCAATGCAAACATTGCGGAAAATATGGTAATTGGATATTGTTAAAAATATATTTAAATAACAATGATGATGTGTTAGAACAATTCACAATCAATATATTTAAAGAAAATGGTAAAATTACCGGAAATGTAGAAAGTGGGAACTACTCAGATGATCAAATTGATATGGCTTTTATGAATATTAAGAATAATATTGAGAAATTAAAAGGATATTGTTACCCTACAAGCATAAATGCTGGTGGCTTAATAATTGTTGACTTTTTAAAAAATGCACCTTATAGTAGAGTCTCTGTATTTGAAATTGAGGGTTTTTCAATTAATGAAATAAGCGGATTTATTGATTTTCTTATAAAATTTGATTTTCGGCAATATTGGTAATTACTACTATTGGCAACGTTTAAATTTTATTTATTAAACCTTTAAAACAAAAAAATATGACACCATTTCAAGAAGCCGTTATTACATTATTTTCAAAAGGTGTTATTGAAAAAGCCAAAAAGCTTTTTAAAATGACAAAGAGCAAATAATGCTTGAATATTTTGATATGAGTTTTAGGCTATTTAAACCAAATCCATATAATGTAAATTTTGAGCAACTTAATATGATGCCTTTAAATTATGGTGAAGCACAAAATACATCTGTTAATGAGATAGGAAGAACCTCTCAGGGAACTATGTATTGGAAACCTATTGGATATTATACCTTTAATAAAAAAATATTAACAACAAATATAGAGGTTAATGTCCCAAAAGAAACTTATAAGGAATTAGAATTACTAAAAGCCAGTAATAGTTTATCCACCAACATTAAAATTCATCAGCTATCTTTAGAGGAAAATGCGGTTATCGCTGCTTTTTCAATGGAAGCTTATATTTATGCTATTAGATTTAAAGATACTTCATTTATTGCAAACGGTTTAGATTGTGATATTTTTATGACTTATGACTATGAATATCCACAAGTTTTTCTTGATGACAAATATGGTTTGAAAGGACCTATTGCTGCTTATAAACATAAAGGGGGTGAAATAATAGATGTTGTAGATAAATATTTAGAAACATTTTATAGACTTAATAATATGAGCCTGTTGACAGCTTTTAAAAATTTATAGGAAGATTATTCCCTATTAATAAAGAATATTGAATAAAAATAGAAATTTTCTGTATCATCAATTATTAACCGATTCGAGTATAAATTTAAAACAGATAAAAATGAGAACAACGATAAAAAAAATGACAGATGGAAATTAAATTATAGCTCCATTTCATCTGAAATTTAAAAAAACTAATGTATATAAATGCAAATATAATATTAGTGATTCAATACTTCTATTCTCTTATTCATTAAAAAAAGACAGCCTAGTAAGTGTTATTCATAGAGATTTTAATATTACTGGCATTTCAACACACATTGGATTAGCAAAATCGAAATTATTTAAGAAGCATGGTATTCTTGAATTTAGAGATACTTATCCAAATATTGTGCTTATGTTGCCTGATTTTAGGTATGAATCTAATGATGAGTATGATATTGAATGTGCTAAATCAGAAATATCTGAACTTGGTATCAGGATATTCGTAACAAGAAAATCTAAAGTATATTATGCAGAAATATTTGTAAATTATGATGAATGTTATTATCGAATCGAAATGCTTGAGCCATCTGACTGGTGTTTTGATAAGCATTAATGATGTTTTTCCATTTTCTTAATTATATTTGAATATTAAATGGGTCACATCATTGAGAAATTTTTTTTGATTTGTACTTAAAGAGAAAAAAAAATGGATAAAGTAAAGGAAATATTGACAAAAGGTGTTGAATCTAAACGGAAAGGTAATTATCAAGATGCATTGTACTACTACAATTTAGCACAACAAATTGATCCTTCAAATCAACAATGCTACACTAACAGAATGAAAGTCCTTATAGGGCTGGAAAAATACGAACAAGCTTTTAGAAATCTTCTTATTGTTTGTCATTTCAACATAGCAGATGATTTATTCTCGAAAGACCCAATATCTGCCTTAATGTATGAACAATTCAAACCAAGATTTTACAGTCATGACACAGAACTAAAAGACAATTACAGCTTTGAACCAGAATTAATACATAAAGCAATTCATATGTTTACTTACCTAAAAGACCTAGTTTATCGTGCCGACAACTTGTCTTATTATATGGGACATTGTTATGTTGGAGGTTATTTGTATGATGACTTTATTCAAAAATTTAGGACATTAAATGAGTACTTTCACAATTTAAATTTAAAATTATTAGGAACACCTGCAGGTCAAGACTTTAGAGGTACATCAAAAGAAGGATACTTCCTTTGTATAGGATTCATGTATGCTCACATGAACCTAAATTTGTCATTAAAGACAAAGCAAGAGATGACTAAATACTATCTTGACTCGCGAATAAAAATTAAAAAAGATATATGGAATTATGATATTTTTTTAAAACAGACTTAAGATTCTTTAATCTATCTTGATTTACATTATTAAGTCAACTAATATTGGGGATTTATGATAATATTTATAGAGTTGGATAATGAATAAGTATACGGCAAATTATACGAATAGTAACCACAATTTTGTCATTCAAAACCTAACAGGACAAAGGATTGATAATGAATATTTGCCTGCAATTTGTATTCTGAAGAACATTTTACAAAGAGGCCGACCTACACTACTTTCTAAGTTTCTTCAAGAAAAAATAGGGACTATCCACAAAACTGACGAATTCGATAAACCTTATCCGCTAATTGACAATGAAACCCCAAACTGGGAAAGAATTATCAGCGGCGATGTTAAAGGAAATTACTTTCCAGCCAAAAAATTCTATGAGGAGCTGATACCAAAACATCTTTCGAACTATTTGTTTATTCAACAACTTCTAATTCCGGAAATTTCTGTTAATGAAATCACCCAAGTTGAAGTGGACGAATTCGCAAATCAACAAGTGGACTTCTACTTACCACAAGCATACCTCATTATTGAAATTGATGGTTCACAACATGAAAGGAATGTCAATCAAGACAAACTGAGAGACCAGCACACAGCTAAGTATGGTATCCAGACAATACGAATTAAAACCACTGACCTCGAAGCTGAAAACGAAGCCTTCGAGAAGGCAATAGCAGCTATTAAGAAGCGAATAGATAAAGTCATTTTCAGTCAAGAAAAAAGACGGCAAACAGACTCAGTTTTTATTTCAATCAATGACTACAAGTCAGCATTTGAAAACGGTGTCGACCTAACAAACTCTTTTTACAAAGCAACGGCAATCATTAGATTTCAAATTCTTATCCTTGAATTACTTGAAAGGGATATTCTTAACTTTAAAAAAGAATGGAAATTTGAACTCTTTGAATCAGACATAACTACTTTTGCCGACTTGGCCATTCAGGATTTATTCGAATGGTTTGAGCCGATATTTAAATTGCACAAAATAACATGGAGTAAGCCAAATTACAGAATAGAGACTATTGATTCACCTCAAAATTTCAGTAACTCTCCCGATACGATTAAAGTAGATTTTAGTCTACGAAAGCGATACACAGATGAATTTCAGACCCGTCCCAATATTCTTTTTGTGAGAACTGATTATTTGGATGAGTATCTCTATTTCAAAAAAGGAAATTCAAGTGGTAATTTGAAATTCAGTTCCTTCGAACCCTATGATTATTTTAAAATTTCTACTACTGGGGCAATAAAGTATCAACTGCAATTTGGAGGCAATGATACAGATGAGCAACAGCTATTATTTCTTTTGGAAAATATTTTTCTTCAAGATATTCCGAACTTATCCTTTAATGAAGGACAATTGCCGATCATTGCCAACGCCCTTTCACGTAATGATACAATAGGCCTATTACCGACAGGGAGCGGAAAATCTGTGTGTTATCAACTCGCTGCAATTCTCCAACCAGCCATTAGCTTCGTTGTTTGTCCCATTAAGTCGCTGATGTATGACCAGAAAGCCGACTTGGATTCTTGCCGTTTTACAAGAGTTAATCACATTACCAGTGATGATGATGGAGAAGATAAAGAGAAAATTCAAAATGATTTTGGCAATGGGAAATATTTATTCATTTTTATTTCGCCCGAACGCTTTCAAATAAAAACTTTCCGGCAATACTTCAGTGTAGTAAATAAAAAGTTCAATATTGCGTATGCGGTCATTGATGAAGTTCATTGTCTTTCCGAATGGGGGCATGATTTTAGGACAGCTTATCTCAATTTATCAAACACCATCCAAAAGCTATGTAGCAATTTCAATTTTATCGGGCTTACGGCCACTGCCTCAGTAAACGTTCTCAAAGACATACAAGTGGAATTTGGAATAAAACAAGATAACGTAAAAACCCCTGTAGATTATTCTCGAAAGGAGTTAGATTTTGAGGTAATTGACGATGAAAATGATAAAATCTCTACCATCAAAAAATTAATTGGCGAATTAAATGAATCACAAGAAATCCTGAGTAATAATGGGAATGACTCACGATGCGGAATCATATTTACACCCACGGTAAATGGAAAGAAAGGGTGTTATCCTCTCTCGCTTACTCTAAGTGAACATTTTAAAACAGAAATCAAGTATTATTCTGGCTCAATTCCTAAAACTGATAGAAAGCCAATAATGGGAAATAAGGAATTTGATGAGTATAAGAGGCAAGTTCAAGAAGAATTTAAAGTAAACAACTTCACTTTATTGACTGCTACCAAGGCATTTGGTATGGGGGTCAATAAGCCGAACATTCATTTCACATTACATTACGGCATTCCCGGTTCAATGGAAGCACTTTATCAAGAAGGTGGCAGAGCGGGTCGAGACAAGGAAAAATTCGAAAAGACAAAAGCCAAGTGTTTCGTCCTCCTTTCAAAATCAAAAAAGCCAAAAGAATTTATTGACCAATTTTGGATTCGCGAAACGCAGCTAACAAAGCTTAACGAATTGATAACACAAGTAGATGGAGACCTTAACACCAATTTGTTTCTGTTTTCGTTGGGTCTGGATGTCATAAAAGATGAATTTGATACAATAAAAAAACTACATGATAGATATTCAGCTCCCAACGAAAAAAATGTTCGAGTTGAAGGTAGAGAAATTGGTGTTAACAAAGCAAGAATGGAAAAAGCAATATATAGGCTTAGTCAGCTCAGGATAATTGAAGATTGGACAATCGAGAACTTCTTTGGAGGGGGAGTGTTTGAGGTTAACTATTACGAGTTTAATTCAGATACTATTAAAAATGCCCTTCTTAAAACAATCAATAAATATGACCCTAATTTTTCTTTTGACAGCATAAATACAGAATCAAAATATTCATTGTACCGGAAAATACTTAACGCTCCAGACGGATACACTGCTTTTGATAAAAACATATTACTGCTCCTTCAATGGTCTTACGACAATTTTGCGTATAACAGAAGGCAATCACTCAAAAATATTTATGAGAACTGTTGCGACTTTTCAGAAGGTAAGATTTCCAAAGAAGAATTTAAGACTCGATTGGAGAATTACTTCAAATTCAACCAGTCAAGTTACGTTCTTCAACACATTGCAGAAAACCCAAAAGATTTTGAAAGGTGGTTTGATGTTTTTTATCAAGTTGATAAAAATGAGAACACGACTGTCAAATTTATTACAGCGCGCCAACGAGAAGGGCTTATGGTTAACTTAAGTCGCTTCCTTGAAAGCTACATGTACAATCCTGGTCTGGATTTGATTAGTGGTGTTTTGCGTTTGTGGTTAGATGATTATGAAAATATTGATGGTAGAAAACGTCTTGAAAGTTCATTAAAAGAAATCCAGAACTTTGATGAAAATCAGATTGATTTTATACTTACTCAATTACTGAAAATTGGAAAGGAGCTTTCCAATAAGAACAAGAATTATTTGGCCGAATCACTTTATAAGTTTTTCAATAATGAGTCGTTCCTTCATCGGATTCAAAAAGAGCTTGGAGACACTTTTTCAATGACAGCAATAATTCAGAACGCAAATAAAAAACTAAAGACAATTAATCAAAGAATATATGCCGGACTTAGAAAAATTGGATAATACAATAAAGGAACTTGAAAAGCAATCCAACGACTTGAAAGACTTCAATGCCGTTTACGCTGAAATAGCCAAGTTGAAACAGGATCTATTAGAAAACCTGAAGTTATTGAAGGAGAATAACAAGGGGTTGTCTGATATTTCAAAAGAGGTAGAAAAGCGTCTTGACGAATCTCAGAAAAAGATTGATGAAATCTACAAGGATAACAAGGCATTTCAGAAAGAACTGGACGCGTCAATTGCCTCTCGTCTTGACAAGCATAAATCAGACATTCATGTAGATATTAGGAATGAAGGTACTCAGATACAGCGGGCATTTGAAACGACCTTGAATTCTAACTTCAATCAAATGGAATCCAAAATGAAGGTCGCATTTGAACGACAGACAAAACAGTTCAGCATATTGAAAATATTGAATTCTATATTAATTGCTTTTTCATTAGGATTAGCGATCGGACTCTTTGTAATAATGTAATAAAATGACTAGCCCAAGCAGTCATACACATTGGCAAGTCACACAAGCAACCAGTCAAACCAACCCTTGCCAAAGAATATGTCTGGTCAACTTTGATAAAATTGAACGTAGAAAGCACTGGCTACAACAGGCGTTATACACCATGCGGCGGGTAATTTGGTAATTTACCTGAAGATCATTAAATTAGCGGGGTAGTGGAGCTAAAAGATTTTGTGGAGTGATGCCGCACAGTGTATCCCGCCAAACCGTTGTGTGCAATGCCAAAAGACGAAACAGCAATTATTGAAACTTTGGAACAATAGATAATGGAAAATATAATAACGGCAAAAAACCTGACCAAAAAATA
>CAZGPW010000088.1:0-14032 GCA_964527535.1 uncultured Bacteroidales bacterium | reverse complement strand
CTTCAGGCTTCTTACAGTTCCCGCTACCCGGCTCTCGCTAAGCGAATTAGCGGCGGCATCAGCCAAGGCTAATCGCCACCAACTGACCCTAACAACCACCTGTCAGGTCAGCCACCATTACCTTTATACAAAGCATTGTAAAAACTGCTTGTTTTTTAAAGGGCGACCTGACAGGTGGTTTGACGAACTCTAAGCGATGCCGACGCTAACGGGCATAGGTGAGCAGCTTGTACAGGCTGAAGGCCTGCGATAATCACCTGACCACGAAGTGGTCAAACATGAATAACCACGGGTGCAACCCGTGGTGTGACACCCACCCACACCGGTAGCTTTTGGCGCTGATTTTGCTGCAAAGCTTGCAAAATCTGTGACAAAAGCGGACAGAAAACACAAGGCTAATGAAGAACGTCGGCTACATTCGCAGTGTTAAAAGTCACCCTAACAAATCCAAAAATTCAACTAATCCAATAACTTCAGCTTCCTGTGCTAAGGGATACCTATCATTGTTTGCATTTACAACCCATTTATGTGTTGCTTCAACATCTTTACAGGCTTCATGGTAACCACGAGTTAATTTTGGTGCCGAGGCTTTTTTAATTTCAATTGCCCAAACCTCGTCATCAGGCGTATGCAGCACTAAATCAATTTCTGCCTGATTTGATGTCCTGTAATAGGAGTATTCCCACTTATCATCAATTTGATTCAAAATATTTTCAACAACAAAACCCTCCCAACTTGCCCCAATTTTGGGATGAGAAAACAGCATGTCCATGTTTTTGAGATTTAAAATGCTATGTAATATACCGGAGTCACGAAGGTAAATTTTTGGTGATTTAACAAGTCTTTTTTTGATATTTCCCGACCAGGAAGGTATTTGCCTTACCATATAAAAATCAGTAAGTAAGTCTAAATAATTTCGTATGCTTGTGTGGCTTAGTTCTAAACTACGTCCAAATTCGCTGAAATTTATTTGATTTGCATGATAATGGGCTAACATTTTCCAGAATCTTTTTAAAAAAGCAGAGGAAACACGAGGTCCCATTTGTGGAATATCGCGTTCTACATAAGCATTAAAAAAATCACGACGCCAATTCATGCTGTTTTCTTCGTTACTTGCTAGATAAGAGTCCGGAAAACCCCCTCTTAACCATAATTTCTCTATGTAATTTGTATTTTTTTCACCCTTACACACCTCCCTTACGGAAAATGTTGTCAATTCTAAATATCTTATTCTACCTGCTAATGACTCTGAAGAGTTCTGGATTAAATCGCTTGAAGCAGAGCCTAAAACTAAAAACTGCCCTGAAGGTTCTCCTTCCCTTTTTCTCTTATCAACAATACCACGAAGAATACGGAATAAATCAGGTTTACGTTGTACCTCGTCAATGATAAGCAATTGGTTGGAAAAACGCTTTAAATAAGTTTCCGCGTCAGTTAATTTATTGAAGTCAGAATCCAATTCAAGGTCAATATATGTTACTTCTTTTTTAAAATTATTAGCAAGTTCAAGTGCCAAAGTTGTTTTACCAACTTGCCTTGGTCCAATTAATGCAACTACCGGCACTGAATTTAGCGAATCTATCAATTGCTTATATTGGGCACGTTTTATCATGATTGTTAAATTTTTACAAATATACAACTAATCATGCATATTGCAAATATAAATTTCAAAATACATGGTATTATATGCCTAAGCTCTCGCTAAGCGAATTAGCGGCGGCATCAGCCAAGGCTAATCGCCACCAACTGCCACTAACAACCACCTGTCAGGTCAGCCACCATTACCTTTATACAAAGCATTGTAAAGACTGCTTGTTTTTTAAAGGGCGACCTGACAGGTGGTTTGACGAACTCTAAGCGATGCCGACGCCAACGGGCATAGGTGAGCAGTTTGTACAGGCTGAAGGCCTGCGATAATCACTTGACCATGAAGTGGTCAAACATGAAATAACCACGGGTGCAACCCGTGGTGCGACACCCCATACACAGGTAGCTTTTGGCACGTGTTTTTGCTTTTATGCAAAAACCGTGACAAAAGTGGCATTCATCATTGCGGTGAGTAGTTACGTCATTTTTATTACTTTTGCTCCAAATATTAGAATGATGAGTTTTCGGATAGAAGGAAAAGACACAAAATCTGATGCACGGGCAGGTGTGTTAAATACCAGCCATGGCAATATCATGACACCTGTTTTTATGCCCGTTGGGACTTTAGGCACAGTAAAAGGCGTGGATTTTTCTTTTCTGGAACATGACATCAAAGCGCAGATTATCCTGGGGAATACATACCATTTGTTTTTAAGGCCCGGGATACAGGTTATCGAAAATGCCGGTGGGTTACATAAGTTTATTTCATGGGATAAACCTATGTTGACAGACAGTGGTGGTTATCAGGTGTTCTCGCTGGCAGACAACAGAAAAATAACCGACGAAGGAGTAACGTTTAAATCGCATTTGGATGGCTCAAAACATTTGTTTACACCTGAAAATGTGGTGGATATTCAACGCAGCATTGGTGCGGATATCATGATGGCTCTGGATGAGTGTACCCCTTATCCCTGCGATTATGACTACGCAAAACATTCAATGGAATTAACACACCGGTGGCTGGAACGCGGATTTAAACATTATAACCTAACATCGCCAACGTATGGGTATGACCAGCATTATTTCCCCATAGTACAGGGAAGTGTGTATGATGATTTACGAAAACAATCGGCAGAGTGCATTGCTTCATACGATGCTGCCGGTTATGCCATCGGCGGGTTGTCAGTGGGTGAGCCTCATGATATGATGTATAAATCCATAGAAACAGTAAATGCTATTCTGCCAAAAGATAAACCCAGGTATTTGATGGGCGTGGGGACCCCTGAAAACCTGATTGAATCTATTGCCCGCGGGGTGGATATGTTTGACTGTGTTATGCCCACACGAAATGGCAGAAACGGTATGTTGTTTACCATGGATGGCATAATCAACATCAGAAACAAAAAATGGGAAAACGATTTTTCTCTCCTCGACGAAAAAGGTACATCTTTTGTCGATAGGCGATATTCAAAAGCTTACCTCAGGCACCTCGTTCATAACCGTGAATTGTTGGGAGCACAAATAGCCAGTATTCATAATTTGGCATTCTATTTGAAACTGATGCAGGAAGCAAGGCAAAAAATAATGGAGAACGAGTTTACAACATGGAAAAGCCAAATTTTAGGTAAATTAAAAGAAAGACGCTAAGGTGAAAATAATTGATATATATATCATTAAAAAATTTCTGAGCACCTATTTCTTTGCCATTGCTTTAATCATTAGTATTGCTGTGGTTTTTGATGCTTCTGAGAAAATTGATGATTTCATCGATAAAGAAGCTCCGCTTAAGGCTGTTCTTTTTGATTATTACCTGAATTTCATCCCTTATTTTGCCAATTTATTCAGCAGCTTGTTTGTGTTTATTGCAGTGATATATTTTACATCCAAGATGGCCTATGCAAGTGAAATCATTGCGATACTCAGTTCAGGTGTCAGTTTTTTAAGGTTATTGTATCCTTACCTTATCGGGGCCATTATCATCACCGCTTTTAATTTTACACTGGGCTATTATATCATTCCGGAAGCCAATAAAGAACGGCTTGAATTTCAGAATACATACCTTAAAGGGGGCGGAAAATCGGGTGAATCAGATGTGCATAAACAAATTCAACCCAACCTGTATGTATATATGGAAAATTTTAATATCAGGCGTGAGCAAGGGTATGGCTTTACCATGGAAAAATTTGAAGATCATAAACTTGTTTCTAAACTCACCGCCAACAGGATTAAGTGGAATGAAAAAACCAATAACTGGACAATTGAGAGTTACAAAATACGCACTTTTCATGAAGATGGACAGGAAATTGAAGTTGGTAACGAAAAAGATACCAGCATTGCCATTACGCCCGCTGATTTTACAAAAGATGAGAAAATTATCAATGCGATGACGCACAACGAATTGGATGAATACATTGAACAACAGCAATTGAGAGGAACCTCGTCCGTTACTTTTTCGCTTCTGGAAAAACATAAGCGTATAGCGTTTCCCTTTTCTACTTTTATTCTTACTTTTATGGGGGTTATTTTATCATCAAAAAAAATAAGAGGCGGGATTGGCTTACAGCTTGGCCTGGGAATATTGCTCAGCTTTACCTATATCCTGTTTATGAAATTTTCAGATACCTTTGCCCTAAGTGGATTGGTATCTCCCATGCTTTCTGTATGGATCCCCAACATCATTTACACCGGATTGACATTATCCTTGTTGCCTATGGCGCCAAAATAATTTGATTGTTGATAAATTGGTGACGTCAGGAAATAGTGATGTACAAAGGGAAAAGGAGAGTTGTGCAGGGATGAAAATAAATATAATTCCCGATTGTTTGGTTGTCTTACAAATAAATGTTTTAATTTAGCCACTAAATCTAAATTTAAGCCAATAGTTATGGGAGATTACTACGACAAAACTAAAGAATTGATACAGCGACGCCTGGATGCTCAAAAAGGCGGGGGTGACACTGCTATAAAGAAACAAGTGGCAATGGGAAAATTAACCGCAAGGGAAAGAATAAACAACCTTGTGGATAACGATTCATTTCACGAATATGATTTATTTGTTGAACATGAAGCCCGTGAATTTGGCATGGATAAGAAAAAACTTCATGGCGATGGTGTAATTATCGGAACAGGAACCATATACGGAAGTCCGGTATGTATTTTTGCACAGGATTTTACAGTTGCCGGTGGTTCACTGGGGTTAATGCATTCCCGGAAAATTACAAAGATCATGGATCATGCCTTAAAAATGCGTGTACCACTGATTGGAATTAATGATTCCGGTGGAGCGCGTATTCAGGAAGGCGTAAATTCACTGGCCGGGTATGGTGAAATATTTTTCAGAAATACACTGAACAGTGGTGTTATTCCACAAATTTCTGTAGTGTTGGGCCCTTGTGCCGGTGGAGCGGTTTATTCCCCCGCATTGACAGATTTTGTTTTTACCGTTGATAACATATCAAAAATGTTCATCACCGGCCCGGGGGTAATAAAAACCGTCCTTGGTGAAGAAATTTCTATGGAAGAACTTGGTGGTGCTAAAATACAATCCAAAATCACAGGGAACGTCCATTTTTACGCTGAAAGTGAAAATGAATGTTTCGAGCAAATCAAAAAACTCTGTACTTTTATTCCCTGGAATAATAAGCAAAAAGCCAAGGTATTTCCTGCCAAACCTCCAAAGAAAAAGTATCAAATTGATGATATTGTCCCAATTGATCCGAGAGAACCTTACGACATGTCTCATGTCATACGGGCATTGGTGGATGATTCCGATTTCTTTGAAATTCAGCAAAACTGGGCAAAAAACATCATCATTGGCTTTGGCAGGATTGATGGAGAAACCATTGGGTTTGTTGCCAATCAGCCAAATTACCTGGCCGGCGTGCTGGATGTTGACTCATCCGATAAAGCAGCCCGGTTTATAAGGTATTGCGATGCCTTTAATATTCCGATTGTCACACTTGTTGATCTGCCGGGCTATTTACCAGGTGTTGACCAGGAACACGCCGGTGTTATCCGACATGGTGCCAAAATGCTGTATTCTTACTCTGAAGCATCGGTACCTAAAATTACAGTTATTTTGCGAAAAGCTTATGGTGGAGGATACATTGCTATGAACAGCAGGCACCTTAGGGCTGATTTCGTGTTTGCGTGGCCTACCGCTGAAATTGCTGTTATGGGACCCGAAGGAGCTGCCAATATTATCTTTAAAAAGGAAATTCAGGAAGCCGATGATCCGGAAAAGATGCGCCAGAAAAAGGTGATCGAATACAAAGAAAAATTTGCCAATCCGTATGTTGCTGCAGCTAAAGGGTATGTGGATGCTGTTATTGGACCAAATGAAACAAGGGAGCATTTATTAAGGGCATTGGACATATCATCAAGCAAAGAATGGAGAATGCCGGCAAAAAAACATGGTATTCCTCCGTTTTAAAAGCAAACTCTGGTAAATTTTATTCATTAAAATGTGTTTCTAAGTTTTTTAAGTTAATATAAATGTGAAGATTATGGAATGGAAATCAAACATAGAAAAGGAAGTTCGTGCCATTATACCCGGTACTATACAGGAAATATTAGTGAAAAAAGGGGATAAAGTAAAAGCCGGCCAACCTGTGCTTGTGCTTGAAGCCATGAAAATGCGCAACAGAATTCCGGCAGAATTTGACGGGGAAGTGAAAAAAATACATGTAAAAACGGGTGATAAAGTACCGAAAAACACCCTCATGGTTGAAATGAAATAACATATACAGTAACTTCTAAAAAATAAGCCTGTAAGGATGTGTTTTTACACAAACTCACAGGCTATTTTTATGCTGTTATTTTATTTCTTCTTTCCGATTTAGTCTGATTCCTGTTCTTCAGCGTATGCCTTCAGGAGTTGTTCCTGTATATCACCAGGAACCTGGGCATATTCATCAAAGCTCATGTTATACATGGCCCGTCCGCCTGAAATAGAACGTAGGGCAGTGGCATAATTGCCCATTTCTGCCAGCGGCACTTTTGCGCGTATTTTTTCAAAACCATCTTCGCTGCTCATGCCCTGAACAATTGCACGCCTTCCCTGCAGGTCGCTCATGACATCACCCATACTGTCGCCGGGGACAAACACTTCGACATTGTAAACAGGTTCCATTATTTTTGGACCTGCGTTTTTAAAGGCTGTGCTGAAAGCATTACGTCCGGCGAGTTTAAATGAAACTTCGTTGGAATCAACGGGGTGCATTTTTCCATCATATACATATACACGGATATCCCGGGCATAAGAACCTGTAAGCGGGCCTTCTTCCATTTTTTCCATGATCCCTTTATAAATGGCAGGCATAAAGCGGTTGTCAATGCTTCCGCCTACGATGCAATTATAAAATTGCAAAACACCACCCCATTCAAGTTCATATTCGTCCCTGCCACGGATACTGATCTTATATTCGCTGCCGCCCACTTTAATGGTTGACGGGTCGGTTATGTTTTCGGTAACGGGTTCAATGATCATGTGCACTTCACCAAATTGCCCTGCACCGCCCGACTGTTTTTTATGCCTGTAATCGGCCTGTGCTTTTTTGGTAATGGTTTCGCGGTAAGGAATTTTGGGCGCTATAAATTCAGTTTCTACTTTAAAGATATTATCCAGGTGCCATTTTAATATGTTTAGATGATGTTCTCCCTGGCCACTGACAATAAGTTGCTTCAGCTCTTTGGAGTGTTCCATCAGCAAGGTTGGGTCTTCCAGGTGCATCTTGTTTACCGCTTCGCCTAGTTTTTCCTCATCGCCCTCTGATAAGGCACGGATGGCACTCCTGTGTTTGGGCTCCGGATAATCGACGGGTGGAAATTCAACCGTGGAACCTGGGGCACGTAGTGTGTCATTGGCTTTTGTTACTTTTAATTTTACCGTTGCGCCAATGTCTCCTGCTGAAATCTTGTCGATCTTGGTTCTGTCTTTTCCGGCACAGGCGTACAACTGGGTTATTCGTTCTTTTGTGGATTTTCGTACATTGGTTACGTCCATGCCTTCACTGAGTTCTCCCGACATCACCTTGAAATAATGAATTTCTCCGATGTGTTCTTCTGATGAAGATTTAAATACAAAAGCTGAAAATGGAGCATCTGTTTTGCATTCCACGGGATTACCTTTGGTATCTTTCATGGGTTCAACCTGGTCGGGAGAAGGTGCAACCTTAACAATAAAATCCATCAGCAGATTGATGCCTGTTTGGGGTTTTGCAGCAAAGCAAAAAACAGGGTATAAACTGCCTGAGGTTAAGCCTGAGGTTAAGCCCTTCATCAAATCATCTTCTGATAATGTTTCTTCTTCAAAGTATTTTTCCATTAACGCATCATCGGTCTCTGCCGCTTTTTCAATCAGTTCAGAACGCAATTCTTCGGCCTTGTCCTGATGTTCTGCAGGGATGTCTTTTTCTTCGGCCTTACCATCTTTGTAGGTGTACATTTTCATCGCCAGTACATCCACAATGCTGTCAAAATTGATGCCCGGATTGACGGGAAACTGTATGCTGATTGCCGGTGAGCCAAATGTCTCCTGTACTCCTTCTATTGTTTTTTCGTAATTAGTTTTTTCATGATCCAGGTGATTGATGCCGATGATTAATGGCTTATTGAATTTTGCTGTTTGACGTTTATGAATCTCGGTTCCGACTTCAATACCATTTTGTGCGTTTATCAACATCAGACTTGTATCAGCTGCATACATGCTTGTGATTACGTTGCCGACAAAATCATCCATCCCCGGATTATCAATAAAATTTATCTTTTTATCTTTGTGCTCGGTAAATAGAACAGAAGAAAATACAGAGTTGCCGTTTTCTTTTTCAACAGGCTTGTAATCTGAAACCGTGTTTTTGGTTGATACATCTCCTTTGCGTTGAAGAGCACCGCTTTCAAAAACCATTGCTTCCGCCAATGTGGTTTTTCCACTGCCTGAATTCCCTAATAGAGACAGGTTTCTTATGTCACTGCTTTGATAATGTTTCATAATAATAAAGTACTTAAATTTTTATGTCGTTAATGATAATATTTAACCTTTTTTAAAAGAAGTACAAAAATAATACATATTTATTTAGATGCAAACAACAAGATGAAAATATATTATTTTGTTCTTCTGTTTTTTTCAGGAAATAAGGGTGTTATAAATATTCAAAAACAAATCATAAAGGTCAAAATTGAATTTTCAGGTGTTTGCAGGTTCTACTAGTTATGTCAAAATCCGGAAGACACTATTTTATGAGCAACTTCCTGATATCCCTTTTTCTATCGGTTGCCAGGGTTATAAAATACACGCCGGTTTGAAGCCTGGTGACAGGTATTGAAACCCGGTTGTTCCCAGTGTTAATGCGGACATTATCTGTGTAAATTAGTTTTCCGCTTGTATTATGGATGCGTATATTCAAATCTTTATCGTGTTGATTGTAAAACGAAAACCAACAGGTTGTGCTTGCCGGATTTGGATACAATGCGGCATTTGCGAAGCCTGTCTTATTTTTTGACAAGGCTGTATTCATGGCATATTTTAGTTTCCATCCTTGTGCCCTGTTGTTATAACTTCTGAACGTAACGGTAATGTTGTCGGAGTGTACGAAAAATGGTTCGGGGATGGTGGTCCCGGTAAAATCAGCAACAATTGTACTGCTGTTTTCATCGGTAATTTTCACGTAATCTCCATCTGCAACATCAAATTCCAGGAATTGAAAGCATACTGAATCGGCTCCTTCGGGCTGAATATACCAGTTGCAGAATGTATTCTGATTGTAAAGGTAACTGTTGCTTCCGTCGCTGATGATCCTGCTGCTATCGGTATAAGTAGTCATAAGCGAACAATAATCAGGTTGTTCTGAATTGTAACTTAACAGCCATCCTGCATCTGTTTCTGAGCCATTTGTAATGAATTTTACAAGCACATTATCCGCTGTGCTTTCAAAACTTTGGGCGTTAACCTCGCCGGAAAATGATTCCAACACAGGGGCTGTATCATCCGGGCCATCATAAATAATCAATTCATCACCGGGTTGGGATGTAAAACTGAGCAACTCAAAATTCAGGTTCGCTACAGAATCATCGGGTTGTATAAGCCACTCACATTCCAGATCATTACCATAGTTGTACAGCGGGCCGCTGCCATCACCAATGCATCCCTGTTTAGTTGTCAGCACCTTTTGCCCGCTGCAATGTACCGGGGATGTAATATCCGGTATAGCGTTGGCAATGGCTTCATGCAGTTGTGTAAAATCGCTTCCGGAAGGGGTGAGTGAATTCAGGTTGAAATAACCATCAGCAGAACCTCCCCAGCCCCAGTTAAAATGAAAGTAAGTGCTGTCCTGGTATCCATCAGCAATAAAAGCATGTCCCATTTGAAATACGGTGTCTGACCAGCCGGCATAATACAAAGGGATGTTTTGATCCAGGTGTTCAATGAGCATGCCCGGCCAGTCAAAACTTTCATCCAGGCTGTCCCGGAAAAGATATTGCGTTTCGTTGTCATAGCCAAAATAAGTGCGTAATGTATAGGCCCCTTTGTGGTTATTCATCCCTGAGCCGTCAGGGCCGTATTGCATATCTACCGAGATACCGATGTGATACAGCAAATCGGCAACATCCGGGTTGTATGAATTCAGGCTTGTCCCCATAGCATCCCAGTTATACGTTTGTTGTGAAAAATCCATTTCAAGAAAGCCATAATTGGGATCGGTATAACTGTAATAACCGGTTCCCTGGCTGGGATACCTGAAATAATTCATCAACTGTCCCAGCGCTGTAGCTACACATCCGGTTAATACATGTCCATCAGGGCCATCAGGGTCTTCAGGGCATGATGCGTTGAAATATTTTCCCTGGTTCCATTCAGAGTGTAAAAGCGGAGATACAGATTTCGCACGCTCTGTTTTCCAATAATCCGGATTCTTAATATTGCCCCAGGCATTCCGAATCAGCATGTCGGCAGGGATTTTTTCTTTTCTGGCCTTGATAATCTGCTTTTCCACATTTTTCATCCATGCTTTAAAGTTATGAAGCGTCTTTTCGTGAGGATATGCATTGTCAAAACTGTAAGCAATCAGGGGATGAATATTATTATCAGCAGCCAGAATGACATAACCGGTTGGTTCAAAGTCAACCACGTGGTATAAAAGTCTGTTTTTTTTGTCTGTGATATCATGGATTTGTGTTGGCTGGTATGTAATATTGGCAAACCCGGTTCCATCGGCTCTCGCTGTAAGGATGCCCCGGGCAATTTCTCCGGTGTTTTCAATTTGTTGTTGCGCCGGAGCCAGATAAAATGTGAGCAGCAAAAGCAAAAAGAGAGTACATTTTTTCATGATTCTGTAATTATATATCCGTATTTTTATTTTGCATTAATACTGAATGCGTTTTTTTCAAGTTCTTGTTCGTAGTGCCGGGATTTATGAATATCAATTGCCTTATAAAGGGCTTTTCTGAAAGCTTCAGGGGATGCTTTGCCATCGCCGGCAATTTCATATGCCGTTCCGTGGTCGGGAGAGGTTCTGACAAAAGGTAAGCCGGCTGTGAAATTGACACCACCATCTTTTGCCAGTGCTTTAAATGGTGCCAGTCCCTGGTCGTGATACATAGCCAAAACAGCGTCAAAATTATAATACGATGCATTTCCAAAAAACCCGTCGGCGGGGTAGGGGCCTAAGGCAATAATATTTTCTTCTCTGGCTATGTCAAGTGCGGGTATTATGATTTGCTCTTCTTCCATTCCCACAAGACCATTATCTCCAATGTGTGGATTGAGTCCCAACACAGCAATTTTGGGTTTTCTAATGCCAAAATCATATCGCAGACAGTTATTAAGTACCCTTATTTTTTTCAATATGGCATCTTTTGTAATGTGCTCTGCAATTTGAGCAACAGGTACATGACCGGTTACCACCCCAACCTTTAAATCATCGCTGATCATAAGCATAAGGTAATCTTCCACATCGAAACGCTGAGCCAGGTATTCAGTGTGTCCATTAAATTTAAAATTTTCCCTTTGAATGTTATGCTTGTTGATAGGTGCCGTGAGCAGTGCATCAATTTTCCCAACCTGAAGATCATTGACAGCAGCTTCAAGTGCAAGAAAGGATGCTTCACCTGCAGCTTCAGTACTTTTTCCCAATTCAACACGGATATTATCATCAATCACATTAATGACATTGGCGCGTTTTGGATTGGCTTCCGTTGCATCATTTATGTGGTTGAGGCTAAAATTGTCAACATCGATGGCTTTGCGGTGATAAGCTGCCACTTTTGGGGAGCCGTACAGGATGGGAACACAAAGATCCGTAATTCTCTTGTCCATAAGTGTTTTAATGATAACCTCATAGCTTATGCCGTTAATATCTCCGTGTGTAATGCCTAATCTAATCTTATCCATAATGCAATGTTAATTTTGTTGTTTACTAAGATAGAAAAATTCATTTAAAAGCCTTACCCCAACACCGGTGCCGTTTTTACCGCGATACGTGTCTTCAGATTCCAGAAAAGCAGGCCCTGCAATGTCAAGGTGTATAAAAGGATAATCTGTAAAATGTTCAAGAAATTTCCCGGCAGTAATGGCACCGGCATATTTTCCTCCAACGTTTTTGATATCTGCAATGTCTGATTTCAACGAGTTTTTGTAATCATCCCACAGGGGAAGCTCGACAATGCGTTCGTAACAGGCAAATCCAGCTTGCCGTAAAACAGCCATGTTTTGCGGATCATTTCCCATAGCTACAATGGCATTTTTGCCGGCTGTAACTTCTGCAGACCCTGTGAGTGTGGATAGTTCAATAACAAATTGCGGCTTATATTGCTTTGCATAACTCAACGCATCGGCCAGAATTATTCTGCCTTCAGCATCGGTATTGAGTACCTCCACACTTGTGCCGTCGTGCATGTAAATCACATCCTGTGGCAGATAGGCGTTTTTCCCGGGGCGGTTATCTGTGGCCGGGATTAAGGCAATGACATGGTATTCTGATTTGGTTCCGGCAAGGCTTAACATGGTGCCGGCTACTGCAGCAGCACCGGCCATATCCGATTTCATGTCTTCCATGCCTTTGGCTGATTTAAGGCTTAATCCCCCCGTATCAAACATGATGCCTTTTCCTACCAGCACAATGGGCTTGCTGTTAACCGGTTTTTCGGGTTTCCATTCTATAATGCTAAACGAAGGACCGGTTTCGCTGCCTTTATTTACAGCCAAAATGCCACCCATTTTCAAAGCTTCCAGTTGTTTTATATACAGCGTATCCGTTTTCAGCCCGGTGTCTTTGTATTTTTCTGCCATGATAACCGGAAAATTAAGGGCGTTGAGGTGGGAGTGAGGTTCATTTACCAAATCGCGGGCAAAATATACACCTTCCAGTGTGGCGTTTAATGCTTTTATTTTATCCTGATCTGCATGTTTGCTGATTATTTCCAGGTGTGTTAATGTGTTTTTTTCAGGGTTTTTCAGGTATTTGGTAAATTGATAATTTGACAGGGCAATGGCTTCTGCTGAATCTTTCCAGGCCGTATTGATGCCGGTTCTGTCATCAATAACCAACAGGGAAAGCTTGTGTTTATTTGCCGTATTGCAGATTTCATGGCTTTTTTTTCTCAGATATTCTCTTTTATCATCCGTGTATGTACCTGTTATGATAAGCACAAATGAATGTTTAAAATAGGAGTTTATGTGAATGAGTGTTTTTTTGTTTGCAATTTGTTCTTGTACATGTGCTGTTTCCGTTTTTGTAAATGAAAGCTTGTCAACGGGATAATCATGACCTATTATATACACCACGGATTTATCGGGGGCCCGTTCATTAAGGTGTGTTATGCTTAAATTCATAGTGCTGATATTTTAGCACAAAGGTAATAATAATAGGTAAAGAATTATTAGAAGGCCGCTTAAATTACATTTATCCCAAAAGCTTCTTCTATAACCTAACCTGGCATAGCCAGAACCAAAAAGGAAAACTTGTTCGGCGGTAAACTTGTCCGGCGGAACAGCGTGGAGACGGACAGCGGAGACGGATAATGAATACTGAACAAGGAATGTCGAATGATGAAGTTAACAGCCAAAATCAGAACAAAAGAAAGTTTGATTTGGAAGAAAGGCAGATGATTTTTGCCATTCTTATTATGAAGGTTTCTGAAAATTTGCACACCACTCCTGCAGGACGATATATTTCCGGACAAGTTGTGCCTTCCGGCACTTCTCCTGCATTACACTATGTGGAAGCACAAAGTGCAGAGTCAAGGGCAGATTTTGTTTACAAATTGAAAGTTTTACTGAAAGAGTTTAGAGAAACCTTTGTTGGATTAAAAATTATCAAACGGGTTCCATTAACAAGTAAAATGGATATAGTTGAAAAAAGGATGAATAGAGTGCAACGAATTAATTGCAATTTTTAACAAGAGTATTGAAACTGCAAAAAGGAATGATAAAAATAACAGTAGAACCAAA
>CAZGPW010000087.1:0-44407 GCA_964527535.1 uncultured Bacteroidales bacterium | reverse complement strand
ACAGTAATGGTCATGTCAGATGATTCGGTACATTCTCCATTGGATACAGTGAGTGTTACTGTTTTCGTTCCATCTGATGTGTAATATATGCCTTGTGGGGTTTCAGCATTAGAAGTAGCCGGAACTGCACCTGAACCAAAATCCCACTGGTAAGTCCATTCAACACCCGAACTGCCGGTGTTGGAAAAATCAATGGTTTCGTTTACACACACATTCACCGCACTCGCATTGAATGATGCGGTTGGATTTTCATAAATCTGGATGCCGATTGTTTTATAAGATATGCAACCAGTAGTTGTATCAAGAACTGTGAGTTCTACATTTTTCAAGCCACTGGTTGAATAAGTAACAGGCACGGGGGATATTGCTGTATCAACGGCAGGTGTTGCACCTGCTCCGAAATCCCATGCATGTATAGTGCTATCCTGGGTATAGCCTGTGCTTAAAAATTGTACCTGTTCACCTGTACATGCAGGTGCTGTTGATGTAAAATCTGCCTGAACGCTGTCACAATAATGCGGTGTCTGAGCGAAAGTAAAACTACCTAGTAAACTCAGGAGAAGTAATAATTTCAGTTTTTTCATGTTACTGTTTTTATTTGATTAGAAATAAAATGACTTTTTTTATTTAACATCATCTAAGACGGGAGAGTAAAGATAATGGTTGCTTGTTAATTGACAAAATATTTTAACTTTTTTGATGTTGGCAACATAATTAGAGGATATATTATATAAACCAGTTGCAAATTGACTTTTAAGAGTGCTTAAAGTTTAAGTAGCAGATGAAATATTGTCAAATTATTTTTGTTATTTTGTCAAAAATAGAAATACGATGCATAAAAGATTAGTCATTTATATTGGTTTGTGTTTTTTTGGATTGTCAGCACAATCACAAGTTTTCGATGCTCCGGATAAAGCAGAATACAGAAAAAAAGAAAAAGGTTTTTATGAAAATGTGATTCTGAACGATGCTGAATCTGAAAAAAAACAAGCACTTCCACGGGTTTTAACCTGCGAGTTTGATGGGAATTACCCAACCGATATCTCTGCCTATAAAACACATTGGCACACGCTTCCACAATCACAGGGGAATGCCGGCACCTGCTGGTGTTTTGCTGCCACATCCTTTTTTGAATCGGAAATATTCCGGATGAGCGGAAAAGAAATAAATTTATCGGAAATGTTTTTTGTCTATTGGGATTATGTTGACAGGGCAGCCCATTTTGTGGAAACCCGGGGAGAAACGTATTTTAATCAGGGAAGTGAAGCCAATGCCCTAAAACGCATCATGCCGGTGTATGGGTGCGTTCCGGCCTCTGTTTATCCCGGCAAACCGGATGGAAGGGAATACCATTCCCATTCTGATATGGTTGAGGAAATGAAAACCTATCTGGAACATGTCAAAGAAACAAACGCATGGAACAAAGAGCAGGTGCGTGAAGATGTCCGGGCGATATTGGACAATTATATGGGAGAAATGCCCGACGCATTCAACTATAAAGGGGAGGATTGTACCCCCAAAAGTTTTTATGAATCCCTGCCTTTTAAAGCGGATGATATGGTAAGTTTCATGTCCACCATGTCTGTTCCATACAATGAAAAACATGAATTGGTGGAGCCTGATAACTGGTGGCACAGCGATGATTATTACAACGTTTCCCTTGAGGATTATTATCACAGTGTTGAGTCGGCTGTAAAGCACGGATACACCATTTGTATATGTGGCGATGTAACTGAACCCGGACATGACAGCCGGGCGGAAGTAGGCATCGTGCCTGAGTTTGATATTCCACCAGGATATATCAATGCGTCCAGCCGTGAGCTCCGGTTATACAATGAATCCACAACCGATGATCATTGCATACACATTGTAGGTTATCAGAAAACAGGTGATGAAATGTGGTTTTTGATAAAAGACAGCGGTGCCGGAGGGTTTGATGGAAAACACAAAGGCTATCGTTTCTATCACGAAGATTACATTCGCCTTAAAATGATGAACATTATGTTGCACAAATATGCAGCCCGCGATGTTCTGGATAAAATTATAAAAAAATGATTCCTGCAAAAGACCGACATTCTCCCTATTCCCTGCCTGTATTGGAAACGTTTTATTCAATCCAGGGTGAAGGGCTGAACACAGGGAAAGCTGCGTATTTTATACGTATGGGTGGATGTGATATGGGATGCCGGTGGTGTGATTCGAAAGATGCCTGGAACTGGGTGCCGGAATCCTGGACGACTGTGGATGTGTTGGTTGCAGGAATAGTTGAATCAAAAGCAAGCTCTGTGGTGGTAACGGGGGGAGAACCCCTGTTGTATGATCTCAGCATGTTAACACAACAATGTCATCAGCATAATATAAAATTGTATCTTGAAACGAGCGGTACGCATGAATTAACAGGCACATGGGATTGGATATGCCTTTCCCCCAAACCCCAAAAAGAACCTTTGCCAGAATTTTTCAGTTTGGCAAGCGAATTGAAGGTAATAATATATAATAAGCCAGAAGACTTTATATGGGCAGAAAAAATGGCAGCTATGGTTAATAAAGAATGTGCATTGTTGTTGCAACCGGAGTGGAGCCGTTTTGAAGAAACAAAACACTGGGTAGTGGATTACGTAAAAAAACATCCCCGGTGGCGAATATCAGTACAAACGCATAAATATTTACAAATACCATGAAAAAAATTGCACTGCTAAGTATAATTATTTGCCTTATGGCAGGTATAACAGTAGCACAAAAAGACCTGCATACCGACAGCCGTAAAGCTAAAAAATATTTTCAAGACGCCCGGGAACATTTGGAAAACCGGCAAATTGACCTTGCAGTATCTGCTGCCATCGAAGCAAAAACAGAAGACCCTGATTTTTTGGAAGCCTGGGTGCTGTTATCAGAAATATACCAGTATCAGGCCTACTATGAAAAAATGGAGGATGCTGTTCATGAAGTAATCCGCATAGACCCGGAATTTGATCCGGGCTTTTTCCTGAAAGCTACTGAACTTGCTTACCGGAAAGGTAATTACCATGAAGCAGAAGAATACCTGGACGGATACGAAGAATATACCAAAGTTGAACTTGAAAACAATGACATGTATCAGGATGTTAAAGAACGCGTTGTTTTCTCAGTTCATGCTGTTAATAACCCCGTTGATTATAACCCGGTAAACCTGGGGCCAAATGTCAACACAAAATACGATGATTACTGGCCATCACTCACCGCAGACGAACAAACCCTGGTGACTACAGTTCTCATACCGGCAGGCGGCAGAAATTATTACGGTGAAGGTTATCAGGAAGATTTGTACGAAACGCATAAAAACAGCTCCGGTAAATGGATGCCCATAAAAAATATGGGCAAAACCATCAATTCACTGAACAATGAAGGAGCTCAATGTATTTCTGTAGATGGGAATATGTGTATTTTTACCGGATGCAATCGCAGGGATGGATATGGAAGTTGCGATCTTTATGCCAGCTACAAAGAAGGTGACAGATGGGGGATTCCAGAAAACCTCGGGCCGGATGTGAATTCAGAAAACTGGGAATCCAATCCGAGCTTGTCGGCTGATGGTAAGTGGTTGTATTATTCCAGCAGCGATAAATCCGGGTATGGAAAAAATGACATCTGGCGCGTGGAAATAAAACCCGGATTGAAATTCGGAACACCTGAAAATCTCGGTGAAATTGTAAATTCTGAAGGCGCTGACGGTTCCCCTTTTATTCACCCAGATGGAAAAACATTGTTTTTTGCTTCAGATGGTCATGTCGGGTTGGGTAGTTTTGATTTGTTTGTTACCAAGTTGCAGGAAGATGGAACCTGGAGTATGCCTAAAAACCTGGGGTATCCAATCAATACCCATGGAGAAGAAAGAAGCCTTATTGTAAATGCAGGCGGTGATTTGGCCATGATAGCATCCGAACGTGAAGATTCACATGGCGGCCTTGATATTTATGAGTTTGCTCTACAGGAAAGCATTCAACCTGACCCTGTTACTTATGTTAAAGGGAAGGTATATGATGCTGAAACCAAAGAGCCTTTAGAAGCTGAGTGCCGTTTGTTGGATCCTTCAACTGGTGATTTAGTTGCTATTCAGACAAGCAATCGTGTGGATGGTAAATACCTCGTTGTGCTGCCGCTTGGAAAAGAATACGCTTTCAATGTGGATAAAACAGGGTATTTGTTTTATTCGGGAAATTTTTCCCTTAAAAACTGGCAAGAATCGGATGGTGCCTATGTTATGGATATTCCCCTGCAGCCCATCAAAGAAGGGCAAACGGCTGTGTTGAACAATATTTTCTTTGATTACGATAAATATGAACTCAAAGATGAGTCGTATGCTGAACTACAGAAACTGATAGAGTTTATGAATAAGAATCCGGATGTCAGTATTGAACTTAGCGGCCATACTGATGACAGGGGAAGTGCAGAATACAATCAGGAATTATCTGAACAAAGGGCAAAATCCGTGTATAATTACCTTATAAACAAAGGGATTTCTTCTGAACGTTTATCGTATAAGGGTTATGGTTTTAATGAACCTGTGGCAGATAATAAAACAGATGCCGGAAGGGCTAAAAACCGGCGTACCGAGTTTAAAATTATAAAAGTAAATACAACGGATTGATTACCTGCCCGGTGATTAACAGCACAGTTTAGAAAAGGGGATTAAGGTACAATATTTTACTGTATTTATGGATTTATCATGACATTACTTTTAAATTAAGTAAATATCATATAGGTAATGATATAAAACACGCCATATCGTAAAAATCATTCAAAATAAATTATCTTATGTTAAATTGTTAATTATTGAAAATGAGCTATAAAATCGTTCGTAACGGTTAAGAACGGTTAATAACCGTTAGCTACGGCTAATATTTATAATAATATTTTTGCATCTACCTATAAAACCAGAATAAGTTTTATAAATAAAAAAATAATTTTAGATAAGTAAATTTTAAATGGATGAAAAGACAAAATCTTTGTACAGTAATACCTTCATATGTTCAATCCTGTCTGGTTTGCCAGGCATCAAATCAACATTAATCCTTTTCAGCCTTGATGTGTCCCCAATTTTCGCCTGAACGAATGCGGTTAAGCTGTGTGTGTGTAATTCCAAATTCCCTGGCAATTTTAAAGAGTTTATTATTGCTTCTTCCCAGTTTTTTCTTCAGCCGGATAACTTCTGTTTTAGTTAATTTTGAGTTTCTGACAACACCTTTTTTATAATTGGGGTTGTTTTTATGATGTACATACATTTCTTCGTGAGTGACCCATTTCAGGTTTTGGGAATGGTTGTTATCCTTCACAAAATCCAGGTGTATGACAAATTTATGGTTTTTTGATGGCCGCTCACAAAAAGCATCTGCAACAAGTTTATGGATGGTTTTTGTAACAGTCTTTTTATCCGGATTGTTTGCTTTGAATGCAAACACTTTATATCCTTTGATGTAAGAGGATTTTAAAATTCTGTATTCTTTTTTTTGCGGATGATAACGTCTTATCCGTCCATAATTTGAAATTTCGTAATATTTAGTTTGAGTGATGTTTTTTAAGTTAATCTTTTTCCACTTTTCGTTCCAGAAGGAGATATTATCGTTGTTATTAGTCATAACATAATGGTTAATAAATTAATATTTCAGGCCTTTATATTGTTTAAACGTTATCGAATCCGCGTTTTTTGGTCTATCCGGCACCGGATCATACCCCGATGTACCCCATGGATGGCATTTCACCAGCCGCTTTAGTGATAACCAACTCCCATAAAAAGGGCCGTGTTTATGCAACGCTTCCACAGCGTACTTTGAACAGGTTGGTTCATGCCTGCAAGCGTTTGGTGTCCACGGGGAAATAACATACCGGTAAAATTTAATGATTGCCAGCAAAATTACCGTTAACAATCGTTTAATTACATTCAAAAAACGCATACTATATATTAGATAATACGATAAACTATGGTAAAAGGTTTCAAAAACATTAAATTATTCTTCAGGAACGGATAAAATAAAACCACTGCTGTGTACATTGTCAATCTTTAATCGTGGGTCTTTACTCAGGTATTTTCTGAGTTTTGTGATATATACATCCATGCTTCTGGCGTTAAAATAATTATCGTCTCCCCAGATGGTTTTCAGTGCATAATTCCGGTTAAGCATGCTGTTTCTGTGTTTATAGAGCAGTAACAGCAATTCACCTTCACGGGGGCTTAATTTTTGGGTTTCATCTCCATATTTCAACCATCGCAAAGAAGGGTTGTATTCCAGTTTCCCGATTTTTATCGGGGTTTTTTGCTGATATTGTGCCGGATAATCTACACGTTTAAGTATTGCCCTGATTTTCATAAGCAGCACATCAGAATCAAACGGTTTGGTAACGTAGTCATCGGCACCAACTTCAAATCCTTTCAGCACATCCTCTTTTAAAGACTTCGCTGTCAAAAAGATCAGCGGAATACCAGGGCTGATTTCACGGATTTCTTTTGCAATGGTCAAACCATCGACATTGGGTAACATAATATCAAGCACACACAAATCAAATTTTCCTTTTTTGAATTCCGGGACAGCGTCTTTGCCATCCTCCACGTGTGTCACGCTAAAATTATGCATTTCCAGGTATGATTTCAGTACTACACCGAAATTCACATCATCTTCAACTAAAAAAATAGATTTTTTCATAATTTTTATGTTTTTAAGAGTTTTATAATGAAAGTACTACCCTTTCCAGGGGTTGATTTTACATCAATAAGGCCTTTATGGGCATTGATAATTTCTTTTACATAATGCAAGCCCAATCCAAATCCTTTGATATTATGGATATTACCAGCGTTTGCTCTGTAAAATTTGTCAAATATTTTAGAAATGGTTGTGTTATCCATCCCGATCCCGTTGTCTTTCACGGCGATATACAACCACTTGTTTTTATTGTAGGTTTTAATCAAAATTTGCGGCGGCTTGTTGCCTGAATATTTTATACCATTGTCCAGCAAATTATTGATAACATTTACCATGTGTTCTTTGTCCACCAGGTAATCGTGGTGTTCGGCAATGAGTTGAAGATCTATGTTGCCGTTATGTTTTTCAAGCGTAAGTTTTATGTTGTTAACCGCATCTTTTATGATTTGATGGATATCATGTTTTTGCAGGTTGATTTTTATCTCTCCTTTATCAAGGGATGATATCTCAAGTACTTTTTCTACCTGTGAATTCAGCCGGTGAGTCTCCTGTGATATTATACCTGTAAATTGTTCCCTGGCCTTGCTGTTGTCTTTGACTTTAGGATTCTTTAGTGAATCAGCAGCTAATCTGATGGTTGCAATGGGTGTTTTAAATTCGTGCGTCATGTTGCTTATAAAATCGTTCTTGATTTCACTCAATTTTTTCTGCCTCAAGATAACATAGGTAGTGATGAAAAATGTGATCAATATCATCAACACAAAAATAACAGATAAAGTGATTTGCAATGAAATACTGTCCAGGATAAATTTATTCTGCTCCGGAAAACTGACAGCCAGGTATTCCTCTTTGCTGAATATGGCATTGGGAAACAGTCTGATTTTATATGCATTGGGAAGGTCTGATTTTGTAAAATCGTTGGATTTTAAATGAGGATGTATGTTGTTGTTTTTTATTAGTGCATATTCAAATGAACTGGTGATGCCCTGGTTTATTAATTCTTCGGATAATATTTTCTCAAGCGACTCTTTGCGGTATCTCCTCGAAAACGGAATGTCCCGGATGTTAATTTCCGCTTCAATTTTTTCCAGCAAAGCAAATAATTCACTCTTGTTCTTTTTTAACATCTCAGAAAAATAATCTTCCATGTTAACAATTTTCTCTTGCTGGTCAATAAAATATTCGTCAGGATCCAATTCATTATTCAGTAAGTGCTCCGGCCTTACTGACCGGTCGAATTCAATGTTGATGCTTGTGCCATCGGGATATTTAAATGAAAACATCATAGGATCAACAGGCTTAATGCTGTCGTTGGCATTTTTGTTCAGCATTTCATAGGCATACATAATAGATTGCCTGCTGTTGAGCCGGTTGGTGGCATTTATCAATGCCGCATAAATGTGTTGATCGTAAATTTCTTTTTTTTCTTCGTATGATATACGGATGAAAAAATACTGAAGGCCTATCAAGCCAACAATAACAATGGCCATAAAATAAATCAATATGGAAAATACTGCTTTTTTCATCTCACTGCATCATGTTTTATTAACCAATAATAAATGTACTATCTGTTTATCATTTTAATTTATATCAAAAATACACAATTTATTTTATAACAGCATATTGTTATCCAATTAAATTATCATGATGGACCTTACTACCTTTATATAACTTGCTATTTTGCTTGTTAACAAAACATTCCCGATGCAGTTAGAACCTCATTTAAAGGTGCGTAATAAACAGTGTTTTTCAGACAGGGTTGACAAATTTTAATTATTTCTGCATGGTTTTGCTAATAATATTGCTAACAACAAAATTTTGAATTGATTATAAATGTTTCTGCTGTGAGCTTCCTATGTTTTTTCTTAAAAATGGTAGCAACTCCGGGGGATAGCCTCTTATAAAATAATATCGCCTTCAAAAACAAATTTTGCCGGACCAGAAAGATGAACACTGAAAACATCTCCGCTGCGTATCAGATGCACCTTGAGGTCACCACCGGGCATGTGTACCGTAATGACCGGATCAGATAAATTAAACTGTGTTGCCTGGTAAACTGCAGCGGCCACAGCACCGGTACCACACGACAAGGTTTCATCCTCCACACCACGCTCATAAGTACGCTGAATGAGTTCCGTTTCAGACAATTCGCGAATAAAATTCACATTGACACCATCCGGTTTATACATGTCATCTTCCCTGATGCGCCTTCCTTCTCTTACCACATCATAATTTTCCAGGTGTTCCACGGGTACAACAACGTGTGGGCTACCCGTATCAATTACCATCTCACACTTGAGTGCAGGCACCTTTACACTATTCATTTCCAAAAACTGTTCTCCCTCTTCAATCCAGCCTTTATAGACACTACCGGCAGCCTCAAATCTCGATTCTACCCCTGCCAGCCCTTTGTTATAAGCAAAAAGATGCACACAACGACCACCATTGCCGCACATGCTGCCTTCAAAACCATCGGAATTATAATATATCATCTTGAAGTCGTAATCTTCCGAAGGACGCACGATCATCAAGCCATCTGCGCCAATTCCAAAATGCCGGTCACAGAGGTTTCTTATCTTTTTGTTGTTCAACTGTAAAACCGTTTTCATATCATCAATGATGATAAAGTCATTGCCGGCTCCCTGGTATTTGTAAAAATGCGTTGCATTAAGTCCCACACTGGCGGAATCGAAGTGATTGTCAAAATGTTTTATCATAATATTTTGTTAAAAGAGAAACACTTTAAACCATTTTTCGTTAAAACAACAAAAGTAACAATAAAATTGATCGATCATGAAAGCAAAGGCGTGGATAATATCAACACTGGCCGGAATTTTTGGAGGTATTCTTAGCTTTTTAACCGTATATTGCGTTGTGGAAGATGCGAGAAACGATGAGAGCAAACAACATGATCTGGTTGAAGCGTATGAATCCAGCCTTCAAAATGCATTCGTAAAAACATCGGGAGTACCACAGTTGCCGGCTGGGGAAGTTAGTTTTACCAAGGCTGCAGAAGCAAGTTTACCGACCGTGGTTCATATTACGTCCTATTACAATCAGCAACAATACAGCCTTTACGATTTTATTTTTGGGACAAGGCCTGGTGGATACAGGCAGGCGGAATCATCCGGCTCGGGTGTGATTATTTCGTCCGATGGTTATATTGTTACAAACCGCCACGTTATAGAACAATCGGAAAAAATAAAAGTTGTTCTCAATGACCGCAGGAGCTTCGAAGCAGAGGTAATCGGCACCGATGCAGCCTCCGATATTGCTCTGCTTAAGATTGATGCAGAAGGCTTAACACCAATGCAATACGGCAACAGCGATGCATTGAACGTTGGTGAATGGGTACTGGCTGTAGGGAATCCTTTCAACCTAACTTCCACAGTAACCGCAGGGATTGTGTCAGCTAAGGCAAGAAACATCAACATTTTTTCTGAACAATACAGCATTGAATCATTCATTCAGACGGATGCAGCAGTGAATCCAGGCAACAGCGGAGGTGCCCTGGTAAACCAGGATGGCCAGCTTGTAGGCATTAACACTGCAATTGCAAGCAAAACGGGTTCCTATATTGGATATTCATTTGCTATCCCCGTGAATATTGTCAGAAAAATTGTAGCTGACCTCATCGAATATGGCAATGTGCAAAGAGCTTACATGGGTGTAACCTTAGTGGATATTGATTCCGATATCGCTGATAAATTTGATCTGAATACTTCCAATGGAATTATTATTTACGAAGTATCTGAAGAGGGAGCTGCCGATGAGGCCAATATCAAATCAGGTGACATCCTTAAAAGACTTAACGGCACTGAAGTCAATTCTGTGAGTCAGTTTATGGAACAGATTAGTAAATACAGGCCAGGCGATAAAGTGAATGTATCCATTGTCAGAGAAAATAAGGAAATAAATAAAAAACTGACACTGAAAAATAAATATGGTAATACAGACCTTGTCAGCAGTACAAAAATCACTAAATTAGGTGGTGAATTTGAAAACATTGACCTGGAAGAAAAACGACACTTAAGGCTTCGTTACGGCGTAAAAATCACTGAATTGTACCCTGGTAAATTAAGAGACAGTCGCATAAAAAAAGGATTTATCATCACAAGCATCAACAACACGCCGGTAAAAAATGTGGAAGGCCTTGCTGAATTAATTAAAGACAATACAGGTAAAAAAATACTCATTGAAGGGGTATATCCCAATGGAAGCATTGCGTATTACAGCATTTATTTATGATAATAAAGGCATTTATATCTTTTACTAAAATTAATACATATATGACAATTGTTTTTTAATCTTATTTTAAAATTTTGTGTTAATTTTTCCTGTATCTTTACAACCTTTTTGAATAAGATACGTATTATATAGTTAGTCAGGACATTTTTTTAAACGAAATTTTATTAGGCGACACATTTTATGAGACAACTAAAAATCACAAAATCAATTACCAATCGTGAAAGTGCATCCCTCGACAAGTATTTACAGGAAATAGGCAGGGAAGAACTTATCACCGTTGAAGAAGAAGTTGAACTTGCCCAGCGCATCAAGCAAGGCGATCAATTGGCACTGGAGAAGCTCACTCGTGCAAACCTGCGATTTGTTGTTTCTGTAGCCAAACAGTATCAGAACCAGGGGTTAAGTTTACCCGATCTTATCAATGAAGGCAATCTTGGACTGATCAGGGCAGCGGAAAAATTTGATGAAACCCGTGGATTTAAATTCATTTCTTATGCTGTTTGGTGGATCAGGCAAAGCATTTTGCAAGCCCTGGCTGAACAATCACGTATTGTACGTTTACCATTGAATCAGGTTGGTTCATTGAATAAGATCAACAAAGCTTTTTCAAGGTTTGAGCAGGAACATGAACGCAAACCAACATCCGAAGAGCTGGGAAAAGAGCTTGACTTGCCATCGGAAAAAGTATCTGACACATTAAGGGTTTCCGGACGTCATGTATCTGTTGACGCTCCCTTTATTACCGGTGAAGAAAATTCATTGCTTGATGTGTTGGAAAACGCTGATTCACCCAGTGCTGACAATAGCCTGATTGGCGAGTCACTCAGCCGGGAAGTGGAACGTGCGTTAGCTACCCTTACCGACAGGGAGCGCGATATTGTACGGTACTTCTTTGGCATCAATTGCCAGGAGATGACACTTGAAGAAATTGGGCAAAAGTTTTCATTGACCAGAGAACGGGTACGGCAAATCAAAGAAAAAGCCATTCGCCGTTTAAGGCATACATCACGAAGCAAATTATTGAAAGCTTATCTTGGTTGATCATTTTTTTAACCTTTTTGCTTATAACCGAACAAAAAAGCCGGCTTCAGTGAAGCCGGCTTTTTTGTTTACTAATAAAATTTTTGTTATCAGTACACGTAATTGATATCCTGATAAACAATTTCTCCATCCTGCAAAGTTGCCGTGCTTCCACCATGTTCATACACTTCATCTTTGTATGAATCATCGGCCTGAGTTTGCTGAGCTTCAAAAGAAACAGCCTGGACTTCTACGGGAACACCTTGGTGGGTAGCCGTTGGGAGCTCGATGCTGTATTCTCCGTCTGAATTAGTTGTTGTTTCATACTGAAGGGTTTGGTAGTTATAACCCGTAACAGGTTCAAGCACCAAATCTGCAGCATCAATACGGAAAATAATCTTTTTCCCTGCCGGTACTTTTTCTGTGCTGGTATTGCTCAGGTCAAGCTCGGCATAAACAGTACCTTTAAGCGTAGCTGTTGGAGTAGTTCCGGGATCAGTTTCTTCTTCTTCACAACTTGTAAGTGCAAAGAAACCTCCAATGAGGATCATAAGGATAATTGACAATGATTTTTTCATAATTTTTTGATTTTTATGGTTAATTACTCAATTTTCTTTTTATTAAAAATGGAATATCATAAAGATATTACCCATGTAATTATTATCTGTGTCTAAACCGAATGTGGCATCGTTGGCCTGCTCGGTTGTAGTCGTTTCAACTTCTGTTCCATTCCACAATTCAGCTGTTTCTTCGGTTTTAAGATCAAATCCGTAATAAAATCCCCAGCCAAATTCACCGCCAATTGACATTTTGGGAAGAAGGAAATACTCCACGCCAATAAAACCACGTAATCCGGCACCCATGCCTTTATTGTATGCTTCAGTAACACGACCGTCTGTGGTGATGTTCCCACCAAAATTGGTTGTGTTGGGGCTGTTGAAGTCTGCAGTGATGGGGTTACCGTATTCGTATTTAGCATTGTTGGCAGTATAATTAAGCATGAACATACCACCATAGTAACCCTGTAAACGCCCATGCCCACGACGCATTTCATACCCCGCACCAACGTGTATATTGGTGGTTAAGGTTTTCTCCACATCTTCAACGAGCACATCGGGATCGGGGATGTCCTGATCTTTCTGGATAAACTCCGCATTTTTGTTATTCATGTAACCAATGCGCAATTCGCCACGTACAGCAGCATCATCTTCTATATAATACTTACCAACAATGGCCTGATTGTTAATGAAATTTACATTAACGGTGTTGCCAGCTGTGCCGTTAAATGCGTTACCGAGGTAATTTAAAAACGGGACAGCATTAAATCCCAATCCGATATCACCACTTTCGGGCATCATGTAAACGCCCCTGTCAGAAGTAAAATCTTCTTTTTCCTGGGCTTGCGTTATTACAGCAAATCCCAGAACTGCAATTAAGATAACAATTAATTTTTTCATAGTGTTTGGTTTTGATGTTTATACAAATTTATATTTTTTTCTTTCCATATTCCATATTAATAACATGCCAATCATTACTGCTTGCTGCGACGTGGGCGGTACTCACTGGATACAGAGACTTTTTTACGTCCCTTATTCCTGCGTCTGGATAACACCTTACGTCCGTTCTTTGTTGACATGCGTTTTCTGAAACCATGTTTATTGTTTCTCTTTCTCACTGAAGGTTGAAATGTCCGCTTCATTCTAATTTCAATTTTTTTATTATTCTACAATTAATTTCAAAGGGCAAAAATAACATCTTTATTTAAAACAACAAAGCATTGCAGATTTTTATTTATACGTCAATCTGATATATATATAATTTTTTTTGTGTTAAAAAATGGCTCTGATATGAATTTGCTTATATTGTACTGTTTTGCTTCAGGAAAGTTTTTCAATTCACTGGTTAATTCGCCTCCTTTTAAATAATATATACCCTGTTCCGGAAATCCGGGGTCCTTTTTAATAAGGTGTTTGGTTTGCACATAAAATTTGGGGAAAGAGGCCACAGCCCTTGCAACCACATAATTATATTTTTGCCTGTGGTTTTCGGCCCTGTCATCAACAACACCAACATTTTTTAAACCAAGCTCATGAATAATATGCTGACATGCATACATTTTTTTCTTTCTTGAATCAAGCAATGTAAACTCAACGTCCGGAAACAATACAGCCAGTGGAATACCGGGGAATCCACCTCCGGAACCGACATCTATCACTCGTGATGACGCAGGAAAATTGATGACACAGGATATGGCCAGTGAATGCAATACGTGATGTAAATAAAGTGCATCTTCATCTTTACGTGATATCAGGTTTATCCGGGCATTCCAGGTTTTATACAGGGGGTGCATCAACCTGAATTTTTCTTTTTGGTCAGATGTTATATCTGGAAAATAACGGGATATTAAATCCATAATCAACCCGGCTTATGAATTTTCAGCATGTAAAATGGCACGAAGCAATTCCCGTGAACGATACAACCGGGCCTTTACAGTTCCAATTGGGACATTCATTTTTTTTGCAATTTCCTTGTAACTCATTTCTTTAAAATACCGGTATCTGATAAGCGTACTGTACCTGGGCTTGAGTGTTTGCACTACGGTTTTAAGCAGTTCGGCTTTTTGTTCTTTGATCAATCGTTCCTCGGGGTCAAGCATATCGCTGGCCACATTATAATGCTCATTCCCTTCATCATCGTTAATGATATTTTCCAGAGATAAATGTTTATGTTTTTTTTTACGAAAATAATCCGTGCAATTATTGATGGCTATTTGATACACCCATGAGCTAAAAGCATTCCTTGGCTGATAGTGCGAAAGGTTTTTAAATGCTTTCCCCAGGGTTTCCATAGCGATGTCTTCAGCGTCAACGGGATTTTTTACTTTCATCAGAACAAAATAATAAAGCCTGTCCTTGTATATATCCAGCAATTCAGTAAAGGCCGCCTCGTCCCCATCCCTGGCCTTTTTAACCAGTTCAAAATCACGCTTTGCCTTACCTGATAAAATTGGATTTATTTCCATACAATGTAGTTGCGTTGTTTTAACCTAACAACCACAAAAATAACATAAAATAATGGTAAAAAAAGATCGATTATAGGGAAATATGGAAATAATCTTTTCTCTCCAGTGTGCTTCCGGCTTTTATGCAATACAAAAAATTGAATTAATTTTAACAACACCCAAACGCCTCCCAATAACCATATATTATGGGGGGATGGAAACAAACAATACACACCTGCAAGCAAAAAAGGCGTAACAATTCTGGAAACCGGTTCAGCAACAAGCAACAATCGCTGCCATGGTTTATACATAGTGCTGCTGGTCATGTGCCTGGATTTTTGCTGAATCCATTGCTTGACAGAACCCGGGGCTTTGGAAATGGTTTTTGCTTCAGACAACAATACCACTTCAGTGTTTTTTTTAGTAGCGCATGCATTGACAAACAAGTCATCATCCCCGGAAAGCACGTTGTTAAAACCTCTGAACCCTCCCCTGTTTTGCCACAAGGTTTTTTTATACGCCAGGTTACGCCCCACGCCCATATAAGGTTTTATGCGTGCTGCCATTCCGCCATACATCATAGCAATGAGCAATGCATCGTAGCGTACCAGCGCATTCAACAAAGACTTTTTGTGTTCATACCCCCCATATCCCAGCACAATTTTTTTTTCCTGATGAAATCCGGCGGCCATGTACCTGAGCCAGTTTTCGCTGTTAGGGTAACAGTCAGCGTCGGTAAATACAAGGTGTTCATAATTGGCAGCCCTGATGCCAATGCTAAGGGCGACTTTTTTCCCGCGCCTGAATTTACCGGATTCCGGGACCCATGTTACATAAAGCTTGTCATTGGCTTTCGCAAACCTGTCCAAAGCATCCCTGGTATTGTCATCCGAGCAGTCGTCAACAACAATCACTTCAAAGACCGGATAATTCTGGTTCAGCACAGCAGGCAGGTATTGCAGCAGGTTTTTTTCCTCATTGCGTGCAGCTATAATAACAGATACGGGCGGCAAATTGTAAAGTGTTTTTCTGTTTCTGGCCTGTCGGGATTTTTTCCACCAGCCTGTAAAAACATACAACCAAAAAAACAGCCTCAAAAACACAACCAAAGCTATACAGGCCAACGCTATCAGGAACCCAGGCTCACTCATCAGACTTACCGGTTTGCTTTGCACGGTTCCATATGGCATCCATTTCTGCAAGGCTCATTTTTTTCAGATCAAGCCGTTGCGCTTTCGCAAAATTTTCAAGGTATTCAAACCGGTACCGGAATTTTTTATTGGTACGTTCCAGCGCATTATCAGGCATAATATCGTATAGTCTCGCCGCATTAATAACAGAAAACAAAAGGTCGCCAAACTCATTTTCTACTTCCTTTTCAGATTGATTGTGAACAGCGGATCTTAGTTCTCCCAGCTCTTCCTCAATTTTATCAAATACCTGTGTTTTTTCTTCCCAATCAAAGCCAACAGCCCTGGCTTTATCCTGCATACGGTAAGCTTTGACCATCGCTGGCAAGGATGTGGGCACGCCGCCAAGCACTTTTTTGTTGCCCTTTTCTTTTAGTTTTATTTTTTCCCAGTTTTGCTCTACCTCCTGCGCAGAATTCACCTTTGTATCGCTGAAAATATGCGGATGCCGGAAAATGAGTTTTTCACAAATGCCATCTATCACATCAGTGATATCAAACTTCCCCCCTTCAGCGCCAATTTTTGCATAAAAAACAACGTGCAGCAACAAATCCCCCAGCTCCTTACGGATACCATCATGATCGTTATCCATGATCGCATCTGCAAGCTCATAAGTTTCTTCTATGGTTAGGCTGCGCAGGGTTTCATTGGTCTGCTTTTTGTCCCAGGGGCATTTTTCACGCAATTCATCCATAATATCCAACAAACGTTTAAACGCTTTCAGTCTTTTGTCCATAGCTTTCATTTTAAATTCAAAACACAAACAACAAATATCAAACAAATTTCAATCAAGTCGTTTATCGACAAAAAATTTGTTTATCTTATTATTCCGGACAAATCCGCCTGCATTCCGTCTCTACAAGCTCCCTGCCTGATGCAGGCGGCCGGTCTTCGCCTGCTATCTGCCATTGGGAGCTGTGGATTTTGTACGCCGGCAGGCAGGAGTTCATTCCAATCACTCTGCTGCCGGCACAAAACAACAAACAGCCCTGCATGGCAGGATATCCGGCTACGCCCTTTTGCATGGTTACCAGAAATTGGAATAAAACCGGTTCAGGCTGAATCCCATACCAAATTCAACCGTTTCCGCCTTAAAACCATAGGCTTTGACAGACACATTCAAAAAAACATATTGCAAAATATAATAACGAAAACCGAGCCGTTCATACATCCATTCTTTGGCTTTACTTCCCAAAATTTCCGGTGAGCGGACTACGTAAACACCAATACCTGTAAAAATGCTCAGCCGCTTCATAAAAAACTCATGGTTTAATGCAATGCCCGTTCGTGTTTTTTCCATGAATGTCAATTCCTTATCATAAAACACACCATTCCAGTATGACCAGTTGAATGCATCGTTGTAAAAACCATCCAGGGAAAGACCAACTTTTCGTTTGGGGGCATATCTATGGCTCCAACCAACAGAAACACCACCGGTAACATAAGTTTGGTCTGTGCCTGCATTTATTTCAGGATGATCCGGATCAGAAAACCCTTTATAAATGTTTGTTTTTCCCATCGCACCCATAAGATACACTTCATGGGAAGGATCCCACACAATGGGACGTTTCACATCCCGGTATGAATCATAACTACCAGTTAAATAATAACTTAATCCTGCATTAACATTCAGTTGATTTAATCCTTTGTTGGGTTTACGGATGGCACCATTTGAATAATGGGTCAGTTCCACACCCACATCTATCGCATAGTCATCCGACATCCAATGCCTGAAATGAAAACCAGTGTTAAAAAGGTAATTAACGCGGGTAGAAATGGCAATGTTGGTGGGGTTGGCATCGACCAAAAAGCGTTTTGAATTATAGGTTAACCCACTGGACAACTTATATATTATTTCGCTTTGGTCCCATCTTCTTATCGGAACATCAACAAAACCGTAGAAGCCAGCAGCGTATCCAAGCACCTCATTGTATCCCAGGTTGTTGTAATGCAGTCCTAATCCGGTAACCGGATAATGATACGCCACATGCCAGTCATCGTTGCCGTTAAGCTGGACGGCAATTTCCAGCTCTGCGCCGTTAACCGGCCCTTGCCTCATGTGTTCCATGCCTTCACGGTGAGGTGTTACCGCCCCGCCCAGGTATTCTCCGCTGATCAAAAACGGATATTGCGCCAACAATGGATTGAGAAAAAAACCCATAAACAAAAATAAAATCAGAACCCTCTTTTTCATGTCTTAAAAATCATTCCTCAAGCTCCTTTATTACATTGCTAACCTGGCCTTTACCATCTTGAAATCATATTTATGAACTTTTAACTAAGTACCATAAAGACGGAGACCGGGCCACGGCCGGGAAACCGGCAGACAGCGACGCAAAGTTATAAAATTTATTGCGGTATTCTATAATTTAACGGACTATCTCTCCACCTCCCTTCTTCCCGCGTGAGGGCGCAGGCGGTTAGCCTGCTGATGATGAGCCTTACTGCCTGTTGCTGTGGCAGAGCGACAAGTGAAGCTCCTGCCCACAGCATAACAAGCTGAAGGCGAAGCAAAGCAGCTAATAGCCGAAGACCGACCCTGATTTCTAAGGCGAGGTTTAAACTTTACGAAAGTTTGAAACTTTCGTAAAGTTCACCGCCTTAGAAATCAGGGGCACGCCCACATAACAAAAAAACCTTTAAACACTCTCTCCCTCTCTCCATCACTCAGTCACTCCATCTCTCCACCACCCCACATTACCCATATTCAACCCGTACGGTATCTCCAATTTGCACATCTAACAATTGTTTTAAATTTCCCTCCCGGATGGCAATTTCAAGTAAATTTTGGGAATTAAAAACGGCACACATACTGCCGGGACGTACTTCGGCGTAAGCTGTATGTATTTTATGCAAGCTGTTCTTTTCGGACAAAATCATTATTCTGATTTTTTTTTCTCCCACGTGTTTATTAAAATCCCATTTGCTTAAATTGGTCATTCCATTTCCATAGGAATCAAAATACAAAAACGATGCATGTATTGAGTTTGTGTTAAAAACAGGAATAAGTTCAGTATTCTCATCCACTGTAAAATCCGGCACACCCAGCTCATCCGGATTAACCCCTTTGCCTATGGCCAAAACTATTTTTGCAAACACATTTAATTCAGGGAAACTGTTGCCTTCATGATTCACCTCATTATTGATAAGCCAGGCTTTTTCAGGTTTTTCTCCCAGTATAAAAGGCCAATACCCATTGTCAGCTCCAATAAAATAATGGTTTTTATATTTAATCAATACATGAGGTGTTTCAGCAGAAGCGGCTGCATTAACACACATAAGATGGGTTGTGTTCTCAGGGAAATAACGCCATGCCGCCCGCAGAATAAAGGCAGCCTGCATGGTGTCGAAAGGTTTCACCTGATGAGATACATCACTGATTACAGCATCCGGCATATACCTGAGTATGCTGTGCTTGAGCGCAGCAAGGTAAAAATCACTGTTTTTCCAATCGCTGATGATGCTGACATGGTGCCGCATAAAAACTCTCTATAAAAATCATGATAAAATTAAAAAAATAACTTTATTTGTACCATAATATGGCAGAACAATCTTTCATAATTGACATTTCAGATTTACGCGCCTTTCATGGCACTAATGGTTCACACCTTGAGCTCATTAAATCGTATTTCCCCAAATTGAAACTTGTATTCAGGGGAGATACCGTAAAAGCCATGGGTAATCAGGAAGAAATCATCCGTTTTTCAGATACGCTGGAGATCATCACTACGTATTATGAAAAATACCATAAACTGAATCAGGATACCCTGAGGGAAATACTTAATGCAGGCGCCGGAAAATCAAAAGCATTGCTTGAGCAGGATGAAGACATTCTCCTTTATAACACCCACGGAGTACCTATAAAAGCACGCACACCAGGACAAATAAAAATGGTGGAACTTGAGAAAAAAAATGATTTGTTATTGACAGTAGGCCCTGCCGGAACGGGAAAAACTTATACAGCCATTGCGCTGGCGGTAAAAGCCCTGAAAGAAAAACGCATCAAGCGGATTATTTTGAGCCGGCCGGCTGTAGAAGCGGGAGAAAATCTGGGGTTTCTCCCGGGTGACCTGAAAGAAAAACTTGATCCTTACCTTCAACCTCTGTACGATGCCCTGCTGGATATGATCCCCTACAAACGGCTGGAAAAAATGCTGGAAGAACAAACCATTCAAATTGCACCACTGGCTTTTATGCGCGGACGCACCCTGAGTAATTCGTACGCTATCCTTGACGAAGCCCAAAACGCATCCGTTAAACAATTAAAAATGTTCCTCACCCGTATGGGCGAAAACGCAACATTTATTGTTAACGGCGATATCACGCAAACCGACCTGCCGCGGCACCGTGCTCCGGGTTTGCCTTATGCGCTGTCTATACTCAAAGATATTGATGGCATTGCCATCATTCGACTGGGACAAATTGATATTATTCGTCACAAACTTGTCAATAAAATTGTAGATGCCTACGAAAAAGATGAAGAAAAAAACATAGGTAACAAAAGCAATCACAGATAATGGAAACTAATCAGGAATATAATTTATTTATAAACAATGAAATGCCACAAATTTCACCTATTAACACAGATTTTAATAATTTTGGCTGCATTTCGGCAGGCTCACTGCATCGCAAGTTTGGCTCTGCTCTCGGTTGCACAAAATTTCATTCACATTAATAAAAGAATCTGCGCAAATTGGTGTAATCTGTGGCAAAACAGCTAAATTAACGACTGAATAATTACAATAATGGAAACAATCACAAAAACAACATTTCAATTTCCCGGAACAACACACATTTATAATGGCAAAGTCAGGGACGTATATACCATTGAAAACAAATACATTGCCATGGTGGTAACTGACAGGATATCTGCATTTGATGTTGTACTGCCAAAAGGCATACCCTACAAAGGACAGGTGCTGAACCAAATAGCGTCTGATTTTCTGGATGCTACCAAAGATATTGTGCCAAACTGGAAGGTGTCAACCCCGGATCCCATGGTTACCATTGGGCATAAATGCGATCCTTATCCGGTGGAAATGATTGTAAGGGCATACCTGACAGGCAGTTCATGGCGCGCATATAAAAAAGGCGAAAGGCAGATTTGCGGTGTTCCTGTTCCGGATGGCATGCGTGAACACCAGGCATTTGAGCACCCCATCATAACCCCTACCACCAAAGCAGAACAGGGAACACATGATGAAAACATCTCACGCGAAGAGATCATCCGCCAGGGGCTGGTAAATGAAGACGAATACAAACAACTCGAAAAATATGCCCTTGCACTTTTCGAACGCGGCACCGAAATTGCCGGTAATCAGGGCCTGATTCTTGTGGATACAAAATATGAATTTGGGAAAAAAGACGGTAAGATATTCCTGATTGATGAAATTCACACGCCCGATTCGTCCCGTTATTTTTACAAAGATGGGTATCAGGAAAAATTTGAAAAAGGCCAGAAGCAACATCAGCTTTCAAAAGAATTTGTCCGTGAATGGCTTATGGAACAAGGATTTTCCGGAGACCCCGGTCAGCAATTGCCTGATATTCCGGATGAAAAGATCATGGAAATCAGCGACCGTTATATAGAGCTGTTCGAAAAAATAACAGGAAAGAAATTCATAAAAACAGACATCAAAGACCTCAAAAAGCGCATTGAAAATAACGTGACCATCGCCTTGTCATCCCTGCGGTGATTATTGCATTTCCATCATGTAAATCACAGCGTGTTCAACATGATCCAGTGATTTCTCCGTTTTCTTAACGGGCTTAAAAAGGAGGCCTGTCTGACCAATCGACAGTGCTATGTCTTCTTTTTCCCGCGCTATCAACACAAAATCATTGAAAGGGATATACGCTTCATAGCGATAATTGTATCCTTTTTTCACAGGCTCTGCAAATATTATTTTTGCTTCATGCATCTGATCCCGCCTCACACCAATTTTACATGATTTATGGCCTTGTAGAATATTTTCGGTAGCCAAAGTAAACATCATGCGTACCGGGGGTTGTTTTATTGAATCGCACAACGTGAAATCAACGAACAGTTCACTATCATTTTCTGATTTGTATTGCACGGGCTTAACAAAATACTGGGTGTGTCCGCCTTCTACATAAAAAGTTTCCACATATTTCGATGCCTTGCCTGTACCTTTTGTACCAATACAGGAAACCGTCAGCAACAGGATAGCACTAACGGTAAGATACAATAATGTTTTGTTTTGGATTTTCATTGTCATTATATTTTTTACTCAGCATGGCAGAATCCTTACTCACAAACGAAAAAAGATAGGTTTTGTTATCATCAATAAGAAATTTAAGGCTCCAAACGCTATCGTGTTTTTCCAGAATTCTGATTACACCCGTGCTGTCTGTAAACATACCCTGGAAAACAGAATCTTTTTGCCGGTATTCTCCGGCAAGTGTATCAGCCCCGGACTCCAGGCTTATACCAATGTATAAATCGCATTTCGGCATTTTTATAAAGCGATTCAAAGGGACTTGTGATGCAATCAGGTTATTGATTTTTACATGCCAATCTACAACGGAGTCATTAATATCTCCTTCATTGGCACCGTTATCCAGTATGTAGGCCCTTCCTGCACCAAATAAAACCAAACGGCGTTTTATATATTGTTCGGTAATAGTGTCATAAACGCTATCCGTATAATACCCCTTCAGATGGCTAAATTCATCTTTTCCGGTGGTTGCTTCAGGTTTTTTATCAACACATGAATAAATGCCCAAACACCCCAAAAGAATTATCCCGAATAAAACACGTACCATAGTTTAAACAAAGGCTGCTTCACAAGAAAACAGCCTTTTTAAATCAATAAAATAAACTTTAATCAACTACTTATTCTCCTGTGACTATGGTTTCATAGGTTACAATGATACCAAGGACATTTGTGGTTTTCAAATCAACGGTAGAAATCTTTTTAATACCACCATTTTGAGCAGCTTTCTGGATACTGGCATCCGCTCCAAAGAAGAAGACACTCAAATAACCTGTACCACTCGCGGTACCAACTTTTGAACCAACAGGATTACTAGTGGCATTAACCGGCAAAGTTAATGAACAAGCAGCGAACAATGCACCCACTACTAATGTTAAAGCAATCATTTTAATTTTTTTCATAGTACTTATTTTTTTTAGTTATACGGGCACAATTATATAATATTTATTTTAAAAATACAAATTACATCCTCCCATAAAATGTATGCCCGCTTGCGGAAAATAATAAGCCCAGCTTTGTTCTTCGCCAAAAGCATAAGACACACCTCCATATGCATTGCTTACATACTGCACATCCATCACATTATTTACTTGGAATTTAAATGTCATTTCAGGAATCAGATTCGTTTTTATGTTATACGACACTTCTACATCATTGATAAAATACGGGTCAATGCTTCGCTGGTCACTCTGCAGGTTATCAAAATATTGCTTTCCTACGTATTTGCTGTTCAGGCTTACGTCAAAACCATCAAACACATGAAAACGGAGCGCACTTCCACCGACGATTGATGGGGAAAAAGCAATTACCGTTTCATCCACCGTTTCGGATAAATAATTGGTTACGGTATCGCCTTCCTGAACGCTGGTGTACCATGCCCAGTAAGTAAAGTTATTGATCACATTTTTGGACAAACTCAGATTTGCATTCCAATCCAGCCAATTGCTGATTTTTACACCGGCCATCAATTCAATTCCTGCACGGTACGAATCATCAACGTTTGTCATGATATCATAACCAACCGCACTTTTTTCACCTGTAGGCACCAATTGATCAACGTAATCCATATAATAAACATTTACGCCTGCCGCCAGGTTGTTTGCATTGTATTGATAACCAAATTCATAATCATGCAAGGTTTCGGGTTTAGGCGTTTTTGCCGGATCCCCGGTAGCGTCTTTAAAATGTGATCGGGTTGGTTCCCTGTGTCCCACTGCAAAAGACGCGTAGGCATTCATACGGTTATTTATATGATAATACAAGCCTGCTTTGGGATTGAAAAAATCATACGAATGATCCTGATCCAGCAATTTTTTGCTTCCATCGGGCAGCAGGTCATAATCCACACCTTCCATTTTATAATAAATACGGCGATACTGCACATCCCCGAAAGCGCTGATTTTTTCAGTCAGATCATAATTGACTTTGGCATATAGGTTAGCATCGGTTTTTACACTTGAATTATCATAAAATTTATGCCCTTTCTCAGAAATGGAGGCATACCGCATCCAGATCACACGTCCAAAGTGATCGCCATCGTATCTGTTCCAACCGCCTCCAACAGAGGCATCCAAGCGACCTCTGTCGTAATTCAATGAAAACAAACCACCATAAAAATCATTACCCATCATCATCCGCCTGATCAGGTCTGTATTTGAAATAAGCGTATCGCCCATTTCAACATCAGGAAGCCCGTAATAATTCAGGCTGACGTCTTTTGGTTCCCAGGCTGTTAAAGGATCCTGATACTGTTCATAGTACCCGTCTCCACGTGTGTAATGAGCAGAAAGGTTTGCGTTCAGGTGCTGGCTAAACAAGTGGGTATAATGCAAGTGATAATGATTCTGCACATAATTATCGGTTTGTCCGTCGTAATAATCAATGTTGCCGCTTTCATCAATATACATGCCGGCGGGATTAAAGGTTCTGTTGGTTTCCAGCGAATCAGCAGGTGCCCCCCACCAGCTTATGCCGGTACGCTCATCACCATGGATAACACTGAGTTTAACAAGATCGTTTTCAGCACGGTAAGCTCCGGTTAACTGAAACGACTCATGATCAACAAAAGCCCTGTCAATGTATCCATCAGACAATACTTTACTGTACCGTGCATCGAGTGTAAAATGTTCATTCAACAAGCCTGTGCCGGCCATCACACTTGTTTTCCGGGTATTAAACGAACCACCCGCAAAATTGAGCGAGGCATAAGGATCGGGCCGGGCTCCTTTTGTCTGGAAATTTAATGTGGCACCAAAAGCACCGGCTCCATGAGTGGATGTCCCAACGCCTCGCTGTATCTGAACGGATTTTACTGAATTGGCAAAATCCGGCATGTTAACCCAGAACGTTCCTTGCGACTCGGCGTCGTTGTAAGGTATCCCATCAATGGTAACGTTGATGCGCGTCGGGTCGCTGCCGCGGATACGAAACCCGGTATATCCAATGCCTGTACCACTTTCAGATGTTGACACCACAGACGGCGTAAGCTGAATAAGGTAAGGAATATCCTGCACCATTTGACGCCTGTCAATTTCTTCACTGTCCATGGTTTCATGAGAAGTGGGTGTGCCTTTAGAAGCCCTGGTTGCTTTTACAATCACATTTTCAGTGACAAAAGCGGTGGGTTTCATCCGGATGTTCAGATCAACCGGTTTTTCATTTATATCCACCGGTTTTTCAAGCGATTCATACCCCAGGTAGCTGAATTTTAATACATACTCCCCTGCTTTGAGTTTCAAACTAAACTCCCCGTTAGCATTGGTTACCGTTCCGATAAAGGAGTTTTTCACGCTGACATTTACCCCTGTTAAAGGGGATTGATTCTCATCAGTTACTGTTCCGCTCAGGTTTTGAGCAGCAGCCATTACACCGGCTGCAAAAAATACTACCGCAAAAAGAAATACCCGTTTCATAATTAAGAATTTAAAAGTTCAACAAATATTTCTTAATGGATAATGTCCTAAATTATGTGAGATGATAAAACTCTTTTCCCTTCGCCGGCATTACCCGGATCAGGTTCAAAGGGTGTGATCTCAGCCTTTAAGGCACCCCATTAAGATATTATGTTACAAAGGTAAAAATAAAAAATGAATATCTGAAAGAAAGATTTAATATCCTTTATTGTTATTAAAATTTCATCATGAAGATGATTGATTATCAATTGTGAAAAAGTGAACATTAAATGACAAAACAGTCCGGAGACGGAAGTCGGAAGACAGAAGTTCGCAGCAGAATTTGGACTCCTGACAGATTAATAAAATTTCTATTGATTATTTCTTCCTTTTCTCTGCGGTGCTTAGCGCTTCCCGTCGTAACTCTGCGGTATAACTGGTTGTATTGCAGAGTTTCGCAAAGGTGCAAAGAACCGCAAAGGAATGATAAAATACCAGTCATGATAAAATTCAGGGGAGTATCCCATAATAAACATTGGTTTATATATTCTACACAGAACAATTAATCACCCCATGTTAAGCGATCTGCTGCGTCGTGATAAACATTAAAAATGTCGGATACTATCATTAAAACGTATAGCGTATAGAAAAAGCCCCGTTGTCTCCCCAGAAACCGCTGTACCCAATGAAATTAAAAGCAGGTTTCCAATCCACACTCACACTGATGGGAACGGTCGGAATACAATACTCAATGCCCAATATGAAATCTGCCCCGATTACCGTTTTACTTCCATCTTCATAATCTTCATACCATGGGGTTGGCAAATATTTAGTATCCCAAAAACCTATGTGGCCACCAAAACCATAGAAATAATACAAGTTTTCAACATCCCCGAGCGAATTATGTTTTTCATACAATAACGTCAAATTAACACCATTCCACCTTGTGGCACCAATGAATTCGAAAGCATTTCCGCCACCCGTCATTTGTTTGTATGTAAGTCCTTGTGATAATCCGCCACGTATGCCGATGGCAGCTTTATATTGAGCCTGCACTGACAAACTCACAACGAAAGCTAAAATGAGGGTAAATAATAATTTTTTCATATACACAGATATTTTTACGCAAAAGTACCAAAACTTCAAGTCAGACTGAAATTCTCGGTAAATAAAATGCAGATAAAATAAATTTTTTAGTTTTGTGCGTCCTTAAAGACAAAACTATGTACGAATCCTTAAAACTCATGGACCATACAGAGCTGAATTTCAGCCAGGATGGCCTGTTAATCCTAAACATTGCCATTGCATTTATCATGTTTGGCGTGGCTTTAGGCATCACCCCTGACAGTTTTAAATCACTGGTAGTAAAACCTAAAGCGACTATTGTCGGCGTCGTATCCCAGTTTGTGTTGTTGCCTGCTTTAACTTTTGGCCTGGTAATGTTGTTGAATTCTTTTCATCTTATCACACCTGGTGTAGGACTGGGGATGTTACTTGTAGCAAGCTGTCCGGGAGGCAATGTTTCCAATTTCATTTCTTCTTACGCCAACGGTAACGCTGCATTATCGGTTGGTTTAACTGCCATTGCTACCATCGGAGCCATATTTATTACGCCGTTGAATTTTGCTTTTTACGGCAGTATGTTTGCCGCCAGGTCCCCCTTACTGGTACCCATTGAAATTAACCCGTTTGAGATGTTTAAAACGGTAGTGCTGCTACTGGGCATTCCCATAGTTTTGGGGATGGGATTTGCCTGGAAATTTCCTAAAATCACAAAAAGGATATTCAAACCCATCCAAAACCTGTCTGTGGTATTTTTTATGGGCATGGTAGTCATTATGTTTGTAAACAACTTTGAGCATTTTCTGAATTACATGATTTGGATAGCGTTGATCGTATTTATCCATAACCTGTTGGCCTTGTCCACGGGTTACAGCGCTGCATCTGTTTTCAAAGTCAATAAGCGCAACCGGCGGACCATTTCAATAGAAACGGGTATTCAGAATTCCGGACTGGGACTCGTCCTTATATTTAACCCCGCCATTTTTCCCGAAAGTTTGGATACCGGTGGCATGTCCATTGTCACAGCATGGTGGGGAATCTGGCATATCCTTGCAGGATTAATCATAGCCAGAATCTGGCGTACTTACACATACAGCGATGAAACGTAAAACAATCCGGCATATTACCTCGTACTCCTGGTCATATCGCATTGCCAGTTTTTTTGTCGATTTAATGCACCGGCTTTTTTACCGGAAAATTGTTGTTGAGGGAAAAGAAAATATACCCAAAAATGCTCCCATAGTATATGCACCCAACCACCAAAATGCATTGATGGACCCGCTGGCGATTATCTTTACTGCGCATCAGCAGGTTGTGTTCCTTGCCAGAGCCGATATTTTTCATATTCCCCTTCTGCCTGGGTTTTTCCGCTGGTTAAAGATATTACCGGTCTATCGCATCCGTGACGGAAAAGACAACTTGTCCAACAATGAAGATAGTTTTGAAGCAGCCATCAAGGTGCTTGAAAACAAAAGACAACTCAGCTTATTTCCTGAAGCTGCTCACAGCAACAAAAGGCATTTGCTCAGCTACAAAAAAGGCATCCCGCGGATTGTGTTTCAGGCAGAAGAAAAACACCATTTTCAGCTTGGCATAAAAATCGTACCCGTTGGGATTTATTACAGTAAATACAATACCTTCAGGAGTATTTTACATGTACGCTATGGGAAACCCATTGATGTAAGTAAATATAAGCAGGAATACGAGGAAAGCCCCAACAAAGCATTGAATCATTTGCGCGATGACATGAAAAAAGCCACTGAGCCATTGGTTATAAACATCCGCAAACTGAATTTTTACGACCTGTATGAATCAGCGAGAACCATGTTTGTTAAGAACATGATTAAGAAAATGAAATTGGGTAAAATCAACCAAAAAAATATATTCATTGCCGATAAAATGACCATCCGGATGCTTGACAAATTTTCTGACGAATATCCCGGGAAGATGGATGAATTCAGAAATAAAATGGATAAATACAGGAAAATCAGAAATACATACAAATTATCCGACCAATCCATAAGCAAAGAAAAAATCAATATTTTCAGATTGTTATGGAACACCATACTCCTTCTTATTTTTTCTCCCGTATTTCTGTACGGTTTTATCAATAATTTTTTGCTCTATATTGTTCCCAAACTCCTTGTGCTGAAAGTAAAAGACAAACAATTTCACTCTTCCATTAAATATTTATGGGCATTGTTTATGGCGTTGCCTATTTACCTGGGGCAAACCGCTATTGTATGGGCTGTCAGCGATGATTTTGGGATTGCAATGTTGTATCTTTTATCCATCGCCATCACCGGCATGCTTGCACAATTATACATAGAATGGTTTGCCCTGATCCGGCGGGATTTACGTTTGTATCAACTCAAGCAAACAAACAAGACTGTTTTTAAACGCATCAGGGCATTGCACAGGGAATTGTTGTCATACATGGATTTCATTCTGCAAACGCAAAATAACGGTTTTCATAATTCAGATATCCTGACTTAGCGGTAAATTAAAGTGTCCCAATAATTAAGTACATTATGATATCAAGTTTTTAGTTGGCAAAAAGCAATTGTCCCCGAAGGATTTCCCTACGGGGACAACTAATTTTACGACAATATTATTTACTCACATATCATTTTAACTTACTCTCATATAACTGTTTATAAAATTCACTGTTATTTTATTGGGAAAACCTGGCTTATCCGGGGAGAGTTTGAATAAAATCCAAAACTTGTCCGGCGTAATGAAATGAAGACGTGACCTGTACCGACGGATGACGGTAGTTCAAAATAAGGTGTTAGGGGTTAGGTTTTAGGTGTTAGGATTTAGGTAATGAAAACCCTAACACCTAAAACCTAACACCTAAACCCTAAATCCTTATTTTGAAGTTCCCCTGTTTTTTTCCCAGGGGCGAGCACTGATTAGTTACTAACTGAAAATTTCATTTAATTGTTGATAAATTCCATCAAAAGACAGCATTTATCATCCCAAAAAATCAATAAATTTTCGTATCTTTGTGTGCATTTAGATTTTTAATATAAATTAATGAATTTCAAAGTGATGGAAGAAGAATTGAAAAACAAATATTCAGCGGAAAACATTCAAACATTAGAGGGGTTGGAAGCTGTACGAAAACGGCCGGCGATGTACATCGGAGATATCAACGTAAAAGGATTGCATCACCTGGTTTATGAAGTGATTGACAACTCTATTGATGAAGCCATTGTCGGGTATTGCGATACCATTGATGTGGTGATAAATGAAGACGGATCAATTACCATTGAAGACAACGGGCGCGGGATTCCCATTGATTACCATGAAAAAGAAGGTAAATCTGCCCTTGAAGTGGTGATGACAATGCTGCATGCAGGAGGGAAATTTGATAAAGATTCATACAAAGTTTCCGGTGGATTGCATGGCGTAGGCGTATCATGTGTAAATGCACTTGCCGAATGGCTGAAAGTGGAGGTACACCGCGACGGGAAAATTTATTTCCAGGAATACAGAATCGGAAAGCCACAGTCAGAGGTAAAAGAAATAGGCACAACAGACAAACACGGGACGAAAATCTCATTTTCCCCTGACACAAGTATTTTTATTACAAAAGACTTTAAATTCGATGTGCTGGCAAACAGGTTGCGTGAGCTTGCCTTTTTGAATAAGAAAATACGCCTAAGCATTAAAGACCTACGTACCACGGATGAAAAGGGAAATCATACTGAAAAATCCTATTATTCAGAAAAAGGACTCAAGGAATTTGTTGAATTCCTTGATCGTTCCCGCGAATCACTTACAGGCGAGATTATCCACATCAGGAATGATGAAGGCGATGTGCCTGTAGAGGTGGCCATGCAGTATAACACCACATTCAATGAAAATGTGTTCTCATACGTAAACAACATCAATACCATCGAAGGAGGTACCCATTTGACAGGATTCAGAAGGGGACTGACACGCACCCTGAAAAATTATGCTGACAATTCAGGGATGTTTTCAAAATTAAAATTTGATATTGCCGGTGATGATTTCAGAGAAGGCCTGACCGCTGTTATTTCTGTGAATGTACAAGAACCCCAGTTCGAAGGCCAAACAAAAACCAAACTCGGAAATTCTGATGTAGCCGGTTATGTCAATCAGGCTGTTAGTGTTGCACTGAAAAATTATCTGGAAGAAAACCCCAAAGATGCAAAAACCATTGTTCAAAAAGTGATTCTTGCAGCCCAGGCACGTCATGCAGCTCGCAATGCCCGTGAACTTGTACAACGCAAATCTGCATTATCGGGAGCCGGATTGCCTGGAAAACTGGCTGATTGCTCAACAAAAGACCCGGCTGAGGCTGAATTGTTTCTCGTGGAGGGAGATTCTGCCGGAGGTACAGCCAAACAGGGCAGAGACAGACGATTTCAGGCTATTCTTCCACTGCGCGGTAAAATTCTCAATGTGGAAAAAGCCATGCAGCATAAAGTACTTGAGAATGAAGAAATCAAAAATATTTTCACAGCCCTGGGTGTGATTATGGGTACAGAAGAAGACAGTAAAGCCGTCAACCTGGATAAACTCAGGTATGAAAAGATCATCATCATGACTGATGCCGATGTGGACGGAAGTCACATTTCAACCCTTATTATGACTTTCTTTTTCCGCTATATCAAATCATTGATCGAATATGGTAATCTGTATCTTGCCACCCCCCCTCTATATCTTATCCGCAAAGGAAAAGAACAACGCTATGCCTGGAATGAAGAGGAAAGGGCAGAAATATTGCTGGATATTACAGGCGGATCCGAATCCGGTGTACATATACAACGATATAAAGGCCTTGGGGAAATGAATTCAGAACAACTCTGGGATACTACCATGAATCCGGAAACCCGTAAACTGCAGCAGGTAACAATAGAAAATGCCGCAGAAGCTGATAGTGTGTTTAGCATGCTAATGGGTGATGAAGTGGCTCCACGGCGTGAGTTTATTGAACAAAATGCCAAATACGCAAACATTGATGCGTAGTGTTCTTTTACCTTGATTTCATTAAACGTACAGTTTGCTTCTTTCCGTGCAGATCAAGTGAAAAAATATAAGCACCTGGATTCAGAGAACTGCCTGTGAAATCAAACCGGTTGTTTCCCGGGTAAGCCCTTTTTTCTTCTTTGTAAAGCAATTTACCTAATATGTTATATACCCTTAAGGTAGCTATGCCTTTTGTGCCGGTTTCAAAATCAATGTTTGTTTCATAGTTGAAGGGATTGGGATAAGCCTTTAACAATTCAAAATTGTTTTTCAAACTGCTGATTCCTTCCTCAGCCTCAACAACGATCATCATTGATGTATCATCTACCTGTTGTTCTGCAGCCATAGGGCCCTGACCAATATCAACATAAGGTGTAATATACAAAATTAATTGAAAATCACCTGTTTCCTCAGGTGTGCCGTACATTTCTACACAATAATGCGTATCCGGGTCTGTAACAAAAAATTCTTCCTCGTTTTTTCCCCAGTTAATTCCCTGGGGCAAATTGACAACAGAATCAATGACAATAGAAACAATAATGGGATATCCATCAAACTCGTCCGGGGGGATAATAGTTACTGTCTGTGAATAATATTCATTCAGATACGCTGGTGGAAAGGTATCCGGCTCAACCTGTCCTGGTTCAGCCGTATCTACAACAGTTGTATCAGGGGTACAATCTATTATCTGTGAGTAAACAGAGAAATTAAACACAAGCAGTAACGCAAGCGACAGCAAAATAAAAACAATATTCTTCATGGTGGTCGTCTTTAACAATTAATGGTCAAATATAATACTTTTTTTAAGGGAAACCTGAAATCTATATATTGACGGGTACATTTTTTTTGACCATTAATCAGTAATTGCTTAACGCCTGAATTTATGCATGCAAAAATAATTTTGATACATCCAGATTGCCTCCTGACACAATCAGCCCGACACGCTTGCTGGCAAACAACGCTTTATGTTCCAGAATAACAGCCAACGGCACAGCGGCACTTGGTTCAACCACAATTTTCAGGCGTTCCATGATGAGTTTCATTGCCAACACAATATTTTCTTCAGTGCATGTTAATATATCATCTAAATGTGTTGACAAAACTGAGAAAGTAAGATCACTTAATGATGTCAGCAGGCCATCCGCAATGGTATCTGGTTTTACCGAGGGAATAAGTTTTCCGCTGTAAAATGATTGTTGTGCATCTGCAGCTCCGGCCGGTTCTGCACCGATTAATGTTATGGCCGGGTTGATGTGTTTAGTTGCAATAGCCGTTCCACTCATCAGGCCGCCACCGCCAACAGGAGCAATAACTACATCGAGGTCAGGATAACTGTCAAGCAACTCCAGCGCTGCGGTTCCCTGTCCGGCAATGATATCAGGGTGATCATAAGGATGGATAAAATGGGCTCCCGTATCGCATTGCACTTCTTTTAACGTTGCCTCCCTTGCTTCCAGAGTAGGTTGGCAGAAAAATACATCTGCTCCATAATTCCTGACTGCCTCCACTTTGTTGCGAGGAGCAGATTCAGGCATAACAACATAGGCTTTTGTCCGCGCTTTTGCCGCTGCCAAACTCAGTGCTTGTGCATGATTGCCGGATGAATGAGTGCATACCCCCCGGCGGAGTGTTTTTGCGTCTAATTTCTGAATGGCATTGGTGGCTCCCCTGTATTTAAATGCCCCTGCTTTTTGAAAATTCTCGCATTTGAAAAAAAGCTTGCAGCCGAGTAACTCGTTTAACATTGATGATTGCAATACCGGCGTTTCATGTACCAGATAACGGATCCGGTGTTTTGCGCTTTCAATGTCAGAATATGACGGTGCTTTCATCATTATTTACGCTTCAGGGATAATTGCTGATTCATAGTGCTCTAAGGTCGGGGCATTGTTTTCATCCAGCAGCACAGTGATTACATCAAACCGTATTTCCTCTTCGCGGTTGTGCATGTCAACATAAGCATTGAGTGCGTGCAAAAGAAAGGATTTTTTGCGTTTTGTGATGGCTCGTGTGGGATCCTCAAGGCAGGTATCCTGTCGTGCTTTGACTTCAACAAACACAAGCATCCCTTCATATTCGCATATCAGGTCTATTTCTTTTTTCCCAAATTGCCAGTTTCTTTCTATAATACGATACCCCAGGGAAGCCAAATAATCGGCAGCCATGTTTTCACCCATCTTACCAAATTCCCTTGAAGTCATAATAGTATGATTACGGAATAATCAGTTTTTGCGTGTCTGTTATGGCGCCGTCAACAAGATAACGACAGATATAGGTCCCTTGTTGAAGTTCTGCCAGATCAATGGTTAAGCTCCCTTTATTAAAACAGGTAAACCCTTTTATCTTCTTGCCAATAATATCATATATAATCACTTTTAATTCACTGCCTGCCGGTAAATCATAATCTACGGCAGTGTATTGATGCGATGGGTTTGGGTACAAATCGCTTACCACTACATTTGATGACTTATCTTCTATTCCAGTTGGCTCTGCCGTATAATTTATGGTTAAGGATACTGAGTCGGAAGGATTGTTGATGTCAAAAGCCGTGTACCTGATGGTTGAAGTGCCTTCATTGCCCATACAGTGATAATGCGTATCGAAATCATCTGCAGAAGCACCGGGAGCCAATGTAACAGCAACCGGCGAAAGCATCGTTGAACTGCTTAGACAGGTGCCGTTCCAACAAAAATCATTGCCTGTACCCGATACAATGTTGACGTAATATTTTTTTACCTTAACGTCAATGCTTTGACCACCATCGTTTAACACGGTAAAGTGTGCTTCAATAGTGCCGTATTGTTGTTCAACAGATCCTGTATAAGACAGTGTCGAATCCGATACATCTGCATTGTCATCCTCTTCATTTAAAATACGAAGACTCTGTGAAGCAGCAATGTTTGTCAGCAGGATCAAGAGTATCCCAAACAAAAAGATTACCTTATATTTTATCATATTACAATTTGTTTTTAATGAATAACCAAATATAACTCTTTTTTTCAATATGCCAATTAATGGACAAGTGATTGGTGATTACAAATCATGAGGCAGGTCAGAAAAGTCCTTACCTTGCCACATAAACTCAAAGCACCACAAAGTTTAAAATGTTGAAATTATGGGCTTTATGTATCCCGGTATCGTGGGATCATTTTTCATATTTCTTATCTTTTTAGAATGGGCTCAATCACAATAACAATATTTTAACAGCCTTGTTCAATGTGGAATTAAACCAGAAGGATAATATGTTGTCTAAACAAAGTATCATGGTTAATCATACGTTAAGGGTGATATTTGATTTGTTAGATAAAGCAGAATATTTGAGTTTTGTATAAAATATTTAAATTATGGTAAGATACAGAGTAATTGTTTTCCTGATAAGCATTATTGTAACAGCAACGGTGTTCCTGCCTTGGCAGGCAAGTGCTCAGGGAAAACATCCCGGAGGCAGGCCTGGTGGTGGAGGTTCCGAAAAAGGAGGAGTCATCAAGGTTAAGGTTGTTGATAAAACCACATCAGGCCCGGTTGAATATGCCAATGTAGTCATTTTTTCAGCCAAAGATTCCAGTCTGGTTACAGGCGGAGTATCTGATTCCAGGGGAATAGCCATTATCAAACAAATTCCTTTTGGAAAATATTACGTTGATGTTGATTTTATCGGATACATCAAACAACGCAAAACGGATATCGAAATCACCGAAAGCAGCCGTTTTGTCGATTTGGGAACCATAAAATTACCTCAGGCTGCCGAAATGCTTGAGGATGTGGAAGTAGCTGCCGACAGGAAACACATTGACTATAAAATTGACAAAAAAATTGTCAACGTTAGCCAGGATATTACTTCAACCGGGGGAAGTGCTGTAGATGCACTTGAAAACGTTCCATCCATACAAACGGACATCGAAGGCAACGTGCAACTGAGGGGAAGCTCAAGTTTCACTGTTTTGATTGATGGAAAACCAACACCTCTGGACGGCAGTGAAGCCCTGCAGCAAATCCCTGCCAGTTCCATTGAAAACATAGAGATCATTACAAATCCCTCCGCTAAGTTTGATCCCGATGGTACAGCCGGCATCATTAATATCATCATGAAGGAACAAGAACAGGAAGGCATCAATGGAAAATTCAATGCTACGTATGGTTCTTTTAACGCTTTCAACGGTGATTTTCTTGTCAATGCCCGTACCGGGAAATTCAACTTTTTTGTTGGGGGCAGCTATTCCGACATGGTGCGCAGATCCACCAACGACAATATTCGTGCAAGCATTGGAGATACATCAACCCTGGTAACTAAAATTGACGGCGAAGGAGACAGTGGCCATAAAGGGTATAACGGCCGGACAGGCTTTGATTATTACCTGACTGATAATGATATTTTTACCGTCTCGGGCGAATACGGAAACAGGGGCTTTCAGCGTGAACGGATGTCTGAATATGACCAGTATTATACGGATTCCAATGAAAAGCCTTTTGACGATCCAACCGCCGTTCATTCATATTACGTCACTGAAAATGGCTTTAATGTGTCGAGCGATTATTTCAGCACGGATTTGAATTATCAACGCAAATTCAATGATTCCGGGCACGAATTGCAATCGTATATTTATTACAGCCAGCGCATCAGTGATGAAGAAGCAGGGTTTGAAACCTCTTTTACCGACAGTGATTATGAAATTTATCAGGATTCTGCCATGCAAAAAGAAAAGTCTGTAGAAGATGGAGAAAGCAGAAGATGGCGGGGAAAAATAGATTACACACTGCCTTTTTCCGAAAAAGGAAAGTTTGAAGCCGGGTACCAGTTCCGGAGCAGACAAGGACTTACTGATTATGAATATAAAGTGTGGGAAAATAATGCGTATGTCATGGATAGTTCGCAGTTTAATGATGTGGATTTTTTCAGGCAAATACATTCTGCTTATTCTACCTATACAAACAGCCTCGGGAAATTTGATTTTATGCTGGGCACACGAACGGAATATACAGACAGAATTTTTACCAGCATCATTAAAGAAAAAGAATGGGAATACAACAAATTTGACTTTTTCCCTACGCTGCATGTTTCCAGAAAAATGGCTTACGACATTCAATTACAGGCCAGCTATACCAGAAGGATACGCAGACCTCGGTCATGGTTCCTTGACCCCTTCAAAAGTAAAATGGACAATAACATCTACAGAAAAGGAAATCCTGACCTGGAACCGGCATATACCGATTCGTATGAACTGAATGCACAAAAACGTTTTGGAAAACACTTCATCGCTTTGGAAAGCTTTTATCGCAAAACGCATAACAAGTTTGAACATATTACCGGTGTTGATGCCGAGGATCCAAATATTATGATACGAACCTTCGACAATGTTGGGTCAGATGAATCATACGGACTGGAGCTGATGGGGAATTTAAACTTCTTCAAATGGTGGAATCTTAACCTTACCGCCGATGTTTATCAATACTCCCTCGACGCCATGGTGGAGGATGTGTCCACTAAAGAAAGCACCATCACCTACAGCGGGCGGCTGAACAATACCATTAAAATTGATAAAACCAATACAAGGTTTCAAATTACAGGCATGTATCGAAGCCCTTCAATTACAGCCCAGGGAGAGCGGGGTGAGTTTTTTATGATCAATGGTGCTGTCAGGCAGCAATTCCTCGATAAAAAATTGTCTGTTATGTTCAGTGTCAATGATATATTTAGTACCATGCAATTTGAAGGCGAAAGTTTTTCTGATGATTTCTATTTATACCACAGCTTCAATGCTGTTTCTCCTACCTTCAGAATAACAGTTTCATATATCTTAAACGATTATGACCGGAGAAAAGAGTCGCGGGATAATGAGGAAGTTGAAGTTGATACTGATTCAATGATGTAAATTTAAAATAAATAATGTTTTTATTGGCTGTAAATAAAATTCTCTTTACATTTGCAACCCGAAAAATTATTAAAAATAAAAAGAACAAAAAATGGCAACTCATAAATCTGCAATCAAGCGAATAAGGAGAAACGAATCCAGGCGGGTATTGAATAAATATTACGGACGTACAACACGTAATGCTGTAAATAAATTGAAAGCAACCACTGACAAAAAAGAGGCGGAGGAAAAACTCCCTAAAGTTACATCTATGGTTGACAAGCTTGCCCGTAAGAATATTATTCATGACAATAAAGCAGCCCGGATCAAATCACAGATTTCACGTCACGTGGCTTCATTGTAAATAATTAATCATTGTTATGTTTCAGCACCCCTTATGCGTATGCGGGTGCTTTTTTTGTTTTTATACATTGATTGTCAAAGAAATTCTGTATCTTTAAAACAAACTATAGTTCAATGCAAAAAAAATCAATAAAAAGCTGGGCAGAACAGGACAGACCACGTGAAAAATTACTGGAAAGAGGCCCCGGAGCCCTGACGGATGCTGAATTAATTGCTATTTTACTTTCTTCCGGTAACCGGAATATGTCTGCTGTGGACCTTGCAAAGCTGATGTTGAATAAATACAACAATGAGTTAAGCCGGTTCGCCAGAGCAGATGTTGGTGAGCTATCAAGGTTTCAGGGTGTGGGAAAAGCTAAGGCAGTGAGCATTGTTGCAGCAATGGAACTTGGCCGGAGAAGAAAAGAATTAAGACAAAAAGCCTATAAAATATCCGGTTCCCGCGATTGTATGGAACTCATGGAACCCATTATCAGCGAATTAGCTCATGAAGAATTTTGGGTAATATACCTTAATCAGGCCAATCAGGTTATTGAGAAAAAGCGCTTGTCAACCGGCGGAACCATCGGAACGGTTGTGGATATTAAACTGATAATGAAACATGCAATTGACATTCTCGCACAGGGGATTGTTTTGTCTCATAATCATCCCTCAGGAAACATTACCCCAAGCAAAAATGATATCAAGATTACATATAAATTAAGAGATGCGGCAAAAATGTTTGAAATCAGGCTTCTCGATCATGTTATCATTTCCAACAATGAATTTTATAGTTTTGTGGATAATGGATTACTCTAAAAACAACAAGGTGAAAAGGATGATAAATAATTAATTGGTCGGGATACCGGAACCCCGGCTTCGGTCTCCCGACTCCCAACTGCCTAACAACACAGTTTTTGCCAATGAATATTCAACGGGTTTCAAATAGACAGATTGACAAGACAGCATGGGATGATTTCATCCGTCATGCCGAAAACAGGCGTGTATATGCTTTGAGCTGGTACCTTGACAGCCTCACAAATAAGAAATGGGACGCGCTTATTGCGGATGATTTTAAAGCGGTGATGCCTTTGCCTTTCGTAAAAAAAGCTGGAATCAAAGTGTATATTCAACCCTTGTTTTGTCAACAACTTGGTCCTTTCTGGAGATTTGGTTATCCCCCCGGCATTATGACAGCATTTAAAAATAAAATACCATCTCCGTTCTATGCCCTTAACTTAAACGGGCCGGCAAGGTTCTTCCCCGAAAATGCTTCGCTTCATATGCGGCCTAACATGATACTGCCTTTAAATAAAAGCCATAAAAATATATATGGTCAGTTTACCAAAAACCATAAACGAAATGTGAAAAAAGCACATAAAGCCGGACTGGAAGTACGTGAAGTGAGCATAGATGCATATTTGGAATTGAAAAAAAACAACAGCAGGGTAAAACAGGCCGGTACATTAAACAGGTTGTCCAGCCTGTTGCATGAAATGCAAAACAAAGGCTTGCTTATTCCACAAGGATCATGGTTAGATGGTAATTTGGTATCAGCCGTATGCTGGGTGAAAGATTTTGACAGGCTGATATATTTTCAGGCGGCAAGCAATGACAAAGGAAAAATCTATGCCGGGGCTTTTTTGCTTGTCGATCATTTCATCAAGCAACATCAGAACACAAACCTGACCATTGACTTCGAAGGGTCATCCATTGAAGGCATCAGGCGGTTTTATCGCGGATTTGGGGCAACAAATGAAGCCTATCCGGTGTTAGTAAGTAAAAGCATGCAATTGTTTAAAAAAATCGTTTCAAAGTGACACCCCTGCAAAAAATACAATATACAGCGTTGATCAGGCCTTTTTTTACTTCACGGGGGCTCATGAAAAACCTGAAATATCCGTTGATCTTTCCCTTTTATCATACCATCAGTGATACCCCGTTACCGCATATCTCCTCCTTATATAAAGTAAAAACCACAAAACAATTTGTCAGCGATCTTGAATTTTTGTTGCAGCGCTTTACGCCGGTTTCTATTGATCAGATCATAAATAATGAATTGAAGCCGGATAAAGCCTATATGATGCTGAGCTTTGATGACGGATTGAAAGAATGTTACTCAGTAATTGCCCCCATCCTGAAATCCAAAGGGGTGCCGGCGGCATTTTTTGTAAATCCTGCGTTTGTGGATGATGCTGATTGGTTTTTCCGGTACGAAGTTTCCTGGCTGATGCAAGAATTAAAAAACCTGCCCCCTTCCGGTTCGTCCAGTTGTTCTGTGATCAAAATGCATGAAAAGGAAGTGATGAGATTGCAGGATACCCTCTTAAACACCACCCTGAAAACCCGGGATAACATTGATATGGTGTTGAAAAAACTTAACATGACAAGGGAATACATGCGCCGTCAAACGCGTATTTACATGACAAAAAAAGAACTGGTCAGCTTGCACAACGATGGTTTTCATATCGGGGCTCACAGCATGCATCATCCATTGTTTAGCGATATTTCCGGGAAAGCACAAATTAGCGAAGTCAGGGACAGTTTTGATGCACTGAACAAGGTAATTCAACCACAGCACAAAAGTTTTGCTTTTCCGTTTACCGATGACGGGATCAGTAAAGAACAACTGGGTAATATTTACGAAGAAACAAAACCGGACATAACGTTCGGAACATCTGGCGTTGGCAAAGATGAAGAACTGCCCCATTATCAGCGCATCCCGATGGAGCACGACAAGGTTTTCAGCGCTCAGAAAATTGTAAAGTCCGAATTGATTGCATATAAGATGAAAAAAACAATGAGAAAAGTATGAAACCGGAATTGCAAATAATATCACATTCTGAACTCAGGGCATTCAGGGATTCTAAGCTTTACCGGGATTTGAATGAGAAACCTGTTTCTGTGGAGCGCCTGGAATCATACATCAACAATCCGCATGCCGGGCCGGATGATAAGGTCTTATATATGCTGGTGCTGGATAACCGGCTTATCGCGTATCGCACCATGTTGCCTGACGATTTGCATGGAGGGAAAACGGAGCATTTCGCATGGTGCAGCGGCAATTGGGTACATCCGGAACACAGGAGAAAAGGATATTCGCAACATTTATTGAATCAGGCAATGCAAGATTGGAATGGAAATCTGATGTACACCAATTACGCTCCGGCATCGCATGCCCTGTATCAAAAAACCAGGGATTTTCATTTGTATTCCCACAAGGAAGGCAACGGTTTTTACCTGTATGCCAAAACCAGGGAATTGTTGCGGCACAGGGTTGCAAACGGATTGCTCCCGTTGTTGTACATTGCAGATGTTTGTATCCGGATAGCGGCTGCGTTAAAATCTGCTGTGTCAAATCCCGGGAAAAACCGGTGGAATGTTGAGGTAAAAAGTAAACCAGACAAAGAATTTTTCAGGGTTTTTGATGCACGGCGAAAAGTGTGTTTTGTACGGGGAGCATCCGATCTGAAATGGATACTGGAACACCCATGGGTAAAGGAAAAGCAACAAAACCAGGCCTATTTTTTTTCACATAAAGCAAAGCGGTTTTTTTACCGGTTTATCCTAATGCAACATAAAGGGGAAACCACCGGCTTTGCTATGCTGCAGTATCGTGACGGGCGGCTCAAAGTTCCGTATTTTCAGGTTGGCAGCGGAGGGCATACAGAACTGGCCATCTACCTGGTGAAATTCTGTAAAAAACACAAAATCAGTCTGATGATAATCTTTGATCCGGTGTTATCAGAAGCGGTATCCATGGTAAAAAATCCTTTCCTTCATAAAAAGTCAAAAACACAAAATATATATGCCTCCTGGGAACCATCTTGTAAACACCCGCTGGTATCAGATGGCGACGGGGATTATGTGTTCACATGACTCGTTTATGTTCATTAAACTATCATACAACACATCAAAATACGGCCGTGGGGGTATATTGCTTTTAATCGTTTATCCTATGTAAAGGTAATTGTTTTTTTCACAATTAAATCTATGCAATGCCGTTTTATCCGGGTTTGAATATATACCTTTGCCCCCGCTTTATCTCCCTGCATTAATTGGAGGTAAGTCAGAATAAATGAATAAATTATGGAAATTAGAAATATCGCAATTATAGCTCATGTTGATCATGGGAAAACCACCCTGGTGGACAGGATGCTACATCAGGTAAAACTTTTCAGGGAAAACCAGCACATGGGGGAATTGATTTTGGATACCAACGACCTGGAACGGGAACGCGGCATTACCATTTTATCCAAGAATGTTTCTGTGCGTTATAAAGGCACAAAAATCAACATCATTGATACCCCGGGTCACTCCGATTTTGGCGGTGAAGTAGAGCGCGTGCTAAACATGGCAGATGGTGTGTTGTTGCTTGTGGATGCTTTTGAAGGGCCCATGCCACAGACCCGTTTTGTTTTGCAAAAAGCTTTGGAGTTTGGGCTTAAACCAATCCTTGTTATCAATAAGGTGGATAAACCCAACTGCAAACCAGAAGAAGTCAATGAAAACGTATTTGACCTGATGTTTTCGCTCGATGCCAATGAGGAGCAACTTAATTATCCGGTGATATATGGTTCATCCAAACAGGGCTGGATGGGAAGTGACTGGCAGAATCCCCAAAAGGATATTTCGTATTTGCTGGATACAATTATCGAATACATTAAACCACCCGACGACAACCCGGGGGGCTTGCAGTTGCGCATTACGTCTATCGACTATTCATCTTATACAGGGCGTATTGCCATTGGCCGGGTAAGTCGGGGCAGCATAAAAATGGGCGATAAAGTATCGGTTGTCCAGCGAAATGGCATTATCCATAAATCAGTTGTGAAAGAACTATATCGTTTTGAAGGACTTGGAAAAGAAAAGGTAAAACATGCAATTTCTTCCAATGAAATCGTTGCCATCATGGGGCTGGAAAATTTTGATATCGGGGATACGGTGGCAGATTTTGAAAACCCGGAGGCATTACAAACAATAAAAGTGGATGAACCTACCATGAGTATGTTGTTTACCATCAACAATTCCCCTTTCTTTGGCAAAGATGGTAAATACGTTACTTCCCGGCATATACGCGACAGGTTGTACAAGGAAACGGAAAAAAATCTGGCGATGCGTGTCGAAGACACAGATTCTCCTGATCGTTTATTGGTTTATGGCCGGGGGATATTACATTTGTCCATCCTGGTGGAAACCATGCGTCGTGAGGGGTATGAATTTCAGATCGGCCAGCCACAGGTTTTGATCAAAAAAATTGACGGGTATAAAAATGAACCCATTGAGCTGCTGTATGTGGATGTTCCGACCAACTTGTCAGGCAAGGTAATTGAGCTGGTTACGAAACGTAAGGGTGATATTGTCAGCATTGACAATAAAGACGACAGGGTAAAACTGGAATTCAGGATACCTGCACGCGGGCTCATTGGGTTAACCAATCCCCTGTTAACTGAAACGGAAGGTGAAGCTGTGATATCGCATCGTTTCAAAGGGTTTGAACCATGGAAAGGCAAAATCAACCACAAACGCAACGGGGCACTTATTGCGATGGAAACGGGCACCGTTATAGCTTACTCCCTTGACAAACTACAGGACAGGGGTAAATTTTTTGTTGAACCAAACGACAGGGTGTATGCAGGACAGGTTATAGGAGAAAACACCCGTGATGAAGACATTGTAGTCAACGTTATTAAAACCAAGAAACTTTCTAATATGCGCTCATCGGGAGCAGATGAAAAGCTTAACATTGCCCCTGCCATCAAATATTCACTTGAAGAATCTATGGAATACATCGGTAAAGATGAATACCTGGAAGTAACGCCAAAATCATTACGGTTCCGTAAAATCCTGCTGAACGAAAATGACCGTAAAAGCCTGAGGAAAACAGAAAAAGAATAAAAAACAAGACACTGGCTAAATTGGTTGTGTGTCCTGAAAAGGGTTTTTTTGTGTCTGTTGATTATTGAGGGAAGAAGTCGGAAGATAGAAAAACCAAAAATTGGGAGTTGGGACTCATCTCCGGTCTATAAACTTCGATATCCCAACCGGTGGTTTATTTAGCCGCTACCTCATTCAAAACATTAATCCGCCCCTGGCTGTAGGTAAATACTTTCCAGAGATTACCGCGGCGGCCTTCTTTGATATTGATGGTTTTCAAAAGGCGATCGCCTACGTATATTCTGACGGTAGCATCTGATTTTGCCAGGCTGCGTGAATTGTCACGGTTTCTGTTGGAATAATCGTGAACAAAGCATGCATACACATCTTGTTCATTGACATCGTTGATGGTAACCGTTTCCGGTCCAAATCCGTTTCTGTCATCACGATCAAGCTGTCCGGTACCATCCTCCAATACTTTTGTGTTATGGTATGAAATATGGTATTTCCCCTTG
>CAZGPW010000086.1:0-7092 GCA_964527535.1 uncultured Bacteroidales bacterium | reverse complement strand
AGAGCCGGTTAACCCCGGCATTTATGTCGGGGTTTTGAGGCGAAATATAAAAAAGAAAGGGCTTTAGCCCTGATATGATTTTATGAATTCTGAGGTATATTCATCTTTTCACTGTAAAGCGAAACTAAAAGTCATCGGGTGAATACTCCTTCTTAATAAGCAGGGCTAAAGCCCATTTATTCTTTCTTTTTATTTGCTTAACCCCGACCTGAAGGTCAGGGTTAAGCTGTTGCTCAAGAGCCTTTACAGAACAATCCAACGACTGCATATAATAATTTCAAAACACCTCAATTAATCATTTTGAAATGCAATTGGTAAAATATTCCACGAAATTTGCAGTAGAACCTCATTTTTAATATATATGCTTATCGTTAGAAATAAGAGAGATAATAAGGGCTGTAAGGTGGTTTTCTAAAATTAAAAACTTGTTTAATAAGCTGTTTGTAAACCTGTTGAAAACTTTTTTATTAAGACCGGAAAGAAATTGTTTTTGGAATAATTAATGTCTTATATTTGTAATCATGAGGTAAAACTAAATAGATAATCAAAAAATCTTTATTATGGCACGGTATGTTCTCAGAGAAGTAAAATATTTAAAGGACGATAATAAGTTGTCGTTATATACTAAAGTTGAAAAAGAGATATTATATTTATTGCACAAATTTAATGGCAAAGAATTAGGAGAAACAACGTTAAAAATTAAAAAGGGAGTTCTTAAAACGAATCAGGATAAATTTGATACATTAAGGATTCTTAATACACGAGCAATTTTCGATCAATGTGATGAAACAAAGGGAATATTAATTATATATACTTGTTATGGTCAGGAAGTTGGTTATGATTATTATCCCGGTATTGGAGAAGGTTATTATATGTACGAAACATGTGCCAATTATGATAATTATGCTTAATAATATTCTTAAAACAATTTTATTGTTCTTTATTTTTCTCATGTCTTTTCACTGTTTTGGTCAAAAAACCTTATCTCATTCAAGTGATCTGGATGTAATAATCAGTTGCGATACAACAATAAGCATACAGGAAAATTTTATATGGCAAATTGATACGATAAAATATGTATCAAACAATAAAAAAACTTATTTTGTCATGATTGATAATAAAAAGTTTTCTATCAATGAAATAAAATTCCCGGTGTGGCCAAAAAACGAATTGGCGATTTTTGGTTTAAACGATAAAATTATAATTACAGGCGCTAAATTTAAACTCACCCCAACATATTTCCCCTTACTAATTGATGAATAAGTTTTGTGATTATTATGGTTCTACTGCAAATTTTGTGCAAACGAGGGCAGAGCCAAGCCGCCGTCCTGAGCGAAGTCGAAGGGTTGCTTGAGCTTTGCCGAGTGCGATGTATTGAGCGCAGTCGAAATGCGATGTATTGAGCGCAGTCGAAATGCAGCCAAAATTATTCAATTTTAATGGGTTATGATTAACCCCCTGTTTACCTAATCCATTTGTGTAATGACCGATAGGTTACAAGTCTGAAGTCGGAAGACCGGAGTCGGAAAAAGTATTCACAACTCCTGACTTCAGGCTCCCGACTCCCGACAACATTACACCTAACTTTTTACCTTTAGATATTCCTGGTTTACCACTGCCTGTCAGGCTATTGGACGGAAAGTTTGCAGTAGAACCTGATATTTTTATGCGCAACCATGAACATGTATAAAAAAGCCCTTGATTCATGAACATTTTAGATGTTAATTTGTAAGTATTTTAAAATAATCTATTTAGTTAAATTAAAAATAATAAGCATATGGAAAACGAAGAAATGAACATTCAGCCAATGCCAAGAATTGGAGATAAAGCTCCTGATTTCGAGGCGGTCACAACAACAGGAAAAATTAAATTTTCGGAATACAACAAAGGCAGTTGGGTAGTGTTGTTTTCACACCCTGCTGATTTTACACCTGTATGTACAACAGAGATGTCAGGATTTGCCAAACGCAAAAATGAATTTGATGAATTGGACACAAAACTCATGGGTTTGAGCATTGACAGCATTCACTCTCACCTGGCGTGGGTAAACAACGTAAAGAAAAACACGGGTGTGTATTTTGATTTTCCCATCATTGCCGACATTGACATGAAAGTGTCAAAATTGTATGGCATGGTGCAGCCCAATGAAGCTGAAACTGCTGCCGTACGAGCGGTATATTTCATTGATCCCAAAGGGAAAATCCGTTTGATTATGTATTATCCCCTGAATGTAGGCCGTAATATGGATGAAATATTACGTGTGTTGAAAGCACTTCAGACATCTGCAGAACATGGTGTGGCTATGCCGCTTGACTGGCAGCCCGGTGACAAAGTGATTGTGCCGGCACCATCGGATCTGGAATCCATGGCAGAAAGGGAAAAAAGCGATTATGAAATGGTTGACTGGTACCTGGCAAAAAAAGAATTGTAAGGCAACGTGAATCAGGATAAACGAAATAAAGCCACCAAACCGGTGGCTTTATTTTTTATAAGGAATAAAAACAACAACATTATTTCAGGTATTGAGCAGATTCTACCATGGTGATGTATTCCTGCCTGTAACCAAATGCATCATCTCCACGAGCAGCTTTTGCAAGCACTAATGCCTGTTCATAATCAGCATCTGCTTTGTATTCACTGTCTCTGAGCAGCATGCCAAACATGGCCACAGAAGCAGCTTGCTTGAAGTTATCCGACACAGATGTGGTATAAACATCGGATTTTTTCAGGTTTTCGGTGATCAGGCGGCTTTTATCTTCATCGGGGGCTTTGTATCTCAATTTTAATGTCAGTATGTTTTTTGATTTTTTGATTTCCCGTTGCTGATAAATCAAATCATCCACATCACCAATTTCTTCATCTGAACCTGCAGGGATTACTTCGTACAGGGCGGTTACACAATGGCCTGCACCAATTTCACCGGCATCTTTTTTATCATCGTTGAAATCTTCTTTGTTAAGCAACCTGTTTTCGTATCCGACCAGGCGATATGCTTTGACATGGGCAGGGTTGAATTCAATCTGGAATTTTACATCTTTGGCGATGGTATAAAGGGTTCCCCAGATTTCATCTGCAAACATTTTTTTGGCTTCCAGAATGTTATCAATATAAGCGTAATTCCCGTTGCCTTTGTTGGACAGTTTTTCCATTTTCGAATCTTTGTAATTGCCCATACCAAAACCGAGGATAGTCAGGAAGACGCCTTCATCGCGTTTTTCTTCAATCAGCCTTTCCATGGCTGCATCGCTGCTTTCACCTACATTAAAATCCCCGTCGGTAGCTAATATGACACGGTTATTTCCGTTGGGGATGTAATTTTCTTTGGCAATTTTGTATGCCAGTTTTATACCGGCGCCACCGGCAGTGCTTCCCTCTGCGCTAAGGCGATCCAGCGCCTCACTGATTTTTGCTTTTTCATCACCGGGGGTGCTTTCAAGTACCATTCCTGCACTGCCTGCATACACAACCATAGCGACACGGTCTTCGGGACGCAAATTGTCTATAAGGATTTGAAATGATTTTTTCAGCAATGGCAGCTTGTTTGGAGTGTTCATGGAGCCTGAAACGTCAATTAAAAAAACTATATTTGATGCCGGCATTTCTTCTTTATGCATTTCTTCTCCTTTCAAACCGATCATCATTAACTCATGGTCTTTATTCCACGGGCATGTTGACATTTCAGTGTTGATGGAAAAAGGATGACCGTTTTTGGGTTGCGGGTAATCGTAATGGAAATAATTTATCATTTCCTCAATGCGTACAGCGTCTTTGGGAGGAGCCTGGTTGTTGCCGATAAACCTTCTTACGTTGGAATAAGAAGCGCGGTCAACATCAACTGAAAAAGTGGACAATGGATTATCGTAGGCCGTTTTAAAACCATTTTCATCAATGTAATCGTACGATTCAGTGTTGTGTTCAATCCGCTGGTAATCGTATCCTGTGTTTCCCTGCCTGGAAATGCCTCCATACGCAACGGCATTAGCTGACCGGTCATGAGAAAATGCTTCTTGACACATGTGAATGGATTTCTCTTTTTTAGCACCGGTATCCGGCTCAATGTCAACAATTTTTGCATCAGCCTTGAGCACAAAATGAAGGGTAAGTTTGGAATTTGTTCCCAATACCGCTGATTGAATAATAGATTTTTGATGATCGTCAGCCTTTGCAAAAAGATTGTACGTACCCGGTTTAAGGTTTTCAAATGCATACAAACCGCTTGCATCTGTTTTCTGTACAGAAAGTTCTTTTGAGTTTTTGTACAAATAAACGCTGGCATTTTCAATGGCGTTTTTGTTTTTGTTTGTTACCTTGCCTGAGATGGAAGCTTGTGCAAAAGCATTCAGGTTCAGGGCTAAAAGCGCGATGATAATACTTGAAGTTTTCATAATCTTACATGTTTTGGTTTCACAATTTGATTATGAGATGTATTGTCCCGAAAAAATCCATAAACATTTCAAATGTTTATATTTTATGGCAACCGCAATCACCTGTCAGGTCGGCCATTATACAAGGATATATCATAACCTGTTTGTGTAAGTTTTAATAATGGAAGGCCTGACAGGTGATTGGAAATAAAATATGTCTTTATTGAAAGAAAGAATTCACAGAAGGCCACTGTTTCAATACATTTTATTTGGGCAGCGGGAACAGGCCTGCCTTTACTTTGCATGATCTCTGCCTTCGCCTGCTACCTCCGGCCGGTGATGCCTGTTTTTGCGATGCTGCAGAACAGGAGTTTCGCCTGTCACTCTGTCTGCAGCGCAAAAAACGGCCATCACCGCCCGCAGGGTATCCGTCTGCGGCAGGCTGCGGAAACAGGAATATATTCTTTTTTAGTTTCCGACCTGAAAACCGGTGGTGGTCATCATCGAAAACGCACGGATATAATTTATTAAGGCAATAATCTGTCAGTTATCTGAAATAACAATTTTCCGGCTTTCTGTTAATTTGTTGCTTCGATACACATTAACAATATAGGTGCCGGATGACAGGTGTGCTGTGTTGATTTTTTTGAATGTGATATTGGTTATTGATGTAACATGTTGTCCTTTTGAGGTAAGGATATTGACATCAACAGGATCATCACCTGCAGTTTTGATGCAAATATAATCCCTGGCCGGGTTGGGATAAATAGCCACTGTATTTTCTGCGTATGCGCCTGGCGCAGAAACCAGTTTATCCATAACGATAAAATCAACATACGGAGGATGTGCCGGTTGAACGATACCGGGGTGTGTGCTGTTAACATTTCCGCTGCTTATCATTTCGTAATGATGCAGGGAGTCTATTCGGTATATTTCATAATCATAACTGACACTTTCTTCAATGTTATCGACATACAACTGGTAAGCTGTATCGGCTGAAGCGTTATCGGCAATCAGGATTTTAATTTGTTGAGAAGAGGTATCCCGTGCGGCTGTGATGGTTTTTCCCAGACTGTCGCTTCCTGTAGGTTCCAGTTGTTTCCCTGACATGACTTCATGCACAGAACGCATGGCGAGGCCGGGTTTGTACCACTCATCATCCATGCTGATGAGGCCAAACCACGTGTTGATGAATGCGTACCTGAACAATTTTCCAATGCTGCTTTGCTGCATGTAATGCAATGCCGAAGCCAGGGTGGCAGCGTTTAAGGCATCAAACATCCCATATTCCCATTGCAGCTCAAAGTTAAACATGTACGAATTCCATTCTGAATTTATCAGTTCAATGTCAGCCAATCCGTGTGCATCTGTTTTTTCCCTCACCATTTCATTGGTATATAAGAAATAATATGGATTGGGATGGTAATACAAATGATAGGAAATGAAATCGGCAGGTAAATCATATGTCGCCACAGAATCCAGAAAGACATCAAAAAAAGATTGGTCGTAAGGATTGGAAACAGCCGGCCCGCCGACTTTAATGTCCGGGTCATACGTTTTTATCTTATTAGCGGCAATACGGTACAATGCAATGTATTCCTGTACATCGCCTGTCCAGAAATCCGGAAGGTCGGGTTCATTCCATATTTCCGCATATTCAATGTCATAATTGTATCCGTTGTTCCATCCGTCGTTATAATGTTTCAGGATTTGTACGCACACCTGAGCCCATTTTTCTTTATCTGCAGGCGTATGGCCATCCGGAGGGTATTGCGCGCTTTCACCAAAACGGTAAAACACTTTTCCCCCTGCGTTGAGGATGTTTTCAATACAGGTATCGGTGCTTGTAAAATCGTATGCTGCAGGATTGAGCGGGTCCATGGTGGTATCCGGAAATATCACGCTGTGGTCAAAAGAATACAGATAATCATGCGTGCGAACGTATTCTATACCCATGGCCTGGAATTTGTCAATGTAGTTGTTGGCATGGCTTTCATTGACAGGCCCTGGCCCATTGGCCGAAAACAGGTGTTTGAAATACCCCGTTTCTGCCGTAACATCAACATGAAAGTCTGTTGTTGTGTTTTCTGAAATCTCCGTAAACATAAAATCATCAAGCCACATGGTGCCTTTCCCGAACATGAAAATGAATAAATTCAAATTATCTGTGCCCGCAGGAGCGGTAAAACGCGATTGTATTTGGGTCCACTGGCTTACATCCCCGGCAGGGCAATAAAAGTTCTCAAAAACCAAAATGGTATCATTCAAAAATTTGGTGTAGGGAAGTATATACTGTTCGATGTTCTCGGTTTTAATCCAAAAACTGAATTCATAGTGTTTGTGTTCAGTTACTGTCAGGTTTTGAGCAATGAAAACTGTGTTGGAACTGCTATCGGTTACAGATATTTTGGCACTCGATGAGCCTGAATGAACGACAGCGTTATCAATTGAAAATTCAGTAACATCCGGAAAATCGGCTGCATATACCCAATGATCAAAATTATTTTCAAAACCGGGGTTCATGATGAGATTTTGGCTAAAGACAGCATTGACAGTACAAAAAAGGGCAATAACAGTGATACAGCGTTTCATAATTGTAGTTTGTTAACAATGACTGAATAAAACTAAATATTACTGAAGTTTCGGAGATGCTATCAGGTTGACAATCAGCATATTAAGCCAATGTTGTAAAACATATTAAATCCCAGATAATCAATGGGTTAAATCA
>CAZGPW010000085.1:0-19847 GCA_964527535.1 uncultured Bacteroidales bacterium | reverse complement strand
CCAGAATTTCTCAGGCCTGGTGATAATCAACTTATCTATGTGTCCTTTGGGCCCGTCATATTTATACGAAATTGAGGGATGTGTTGAAAGCAGTTTTGCTTCTTTGCAATTCAAAGGTATTTCCTGCATTTGATCTATCTTAACTGGTTTAAACACATCATGTTCAAAATTATCATCAAATTTTGTTATTGCGCCAAGCCCGATAACGCCACCGCTTTTACTGGTTACGCCTTTTTTGTATAATTCACTTGATGTCCCAATAGCCATGTAAGCGGTATTCAAAAATTCTTCCTGACTTTTTATCCTTTTTGATTTTGCTTTATTTTCAGCAATCAAAGAATCCAGTTGATTATAGGCTTTTGACAGTTCACTGGTGCGGGATTCAAGGCGTTGCCGGTATTTTTGTATTTCTTTGTCTTTTTTCTCCACTGTTTTTGCAAGAATATCAAGGGAGGTTTGCATTTCTTTGTTGATCATATCTGCTTTTTCAAGATTATTGCGTAAATCTTTTATTGTCTTTTTGTTTTCCTGAAGCAGTTCATAAATTAAAAGGATATCTTCCTGAATTTGGTCGGAACTTACGCCGTTTGGCATTTCAGTTGCAGACATGGATATAATATCTTCTTTTTGCTTGATGATTTGCAAATTTTTATTGATGTCATTAAATGCCTGCATGAATTGACTCAACGATTCGTCTTTTTTTTCAGCTGTTTCTTTGAGTTTTTCATTTTCTGCTTTTAATATTGCAATGCGTTTTTCTGAGCGGTCATCAGAATCTGTGTTCTTTTTGTCATCACTGCATGAATGCAGGATCAGGCAACTTAATAAAAACGAAAAAATAAGCTTACTCTTCATTTTATTGACAATGTAATTATTAATATTTTTATTTAATTACAACCCAAAAGAACCTGTTTTTGTTGTTTAATGCTATGCTTTTTTTTCTCCATCTACCACAACAACAAATTCTCCCCGTGGCTTTTGTTCCCTGAAATAAGTTGCCAGGTCACTTAAACTGCCACGTTTGGTTTCTTCAAATTTTTTTGATATTTCACGGCTTACCGAAGCGTTTCTGTCTGGTCCCATGACTTCCGACAATTGTTCAAGCAGTTTCATTACCCGGTAAGGCGATTCATAAAAAACCATGGTGCGTTGCTCATGTTCCAATGCTTTTATGCGTTTCATCCGCCCTTTTTTGTGGGGCAGAAACCCCTCAAACACAAAACGATCATTGGGAAGGCCGGACACAGCAAGCGCAGGGACAAAAGCAGTTGGCCCCGGTAAGCATTCAACGGGAACATTGTTTTTTATGCAATGCGTAACCAGCAAATACCCGGGATCTGACATGGCGGGTGTACCTGCATCACTGATTAATGCATAATGCAAACCACGTTGCATTGCTTTTGCCAGTATTTCACTGGTTTTATGCTCATTGAATTTGTGGTGAGAGATCAATTTTGTACTGATGTCAAAATGCTTTAGCAATATGCCGCTGTTCCGGGTATCTTCGGCCAACACAGCATCTGCTTCTTTCAGGGTATCAACAGCTCTGTAGCTCATATCCCGGAGGTTTCCTATGGGTGTTGGGATCAAACTAAGTTTACCGGCCATAGTTCTCCATAAAATTTGTTACCAATTTAAATAACCCTGTGTAACCTGCTAAACTTAATGTTTCCGGCGTATCGTTCACATGGTGATACCAGGAATCACCACCACGTCCGTAAAAAAACACGGATCTCACCCCCATGGCATGAAAAGGGTAGTGGTCGCTGTTAGCTGCAATGCCCCGGTAAGCCAGGTCATTGACATGGTTGTTTTTTTTGTTGATGTTGTCAAACAGTTTCCGTGCTTTATGATAAGCGGTATCCGCAGCATTGACAATAGTAAACCCTTTTTCTCCTGTACCCACCATGTCAAGGTTGATCAGAAAATCAATGTCTTCATGTGGTATTACGGGATTGGCTGCAGCGTACATGGAACCCAGCAAACCTGCTTCTTCCCCGGCAAACAACATCACCACCAGGGTGAAATCATGGGGGTGGGAGGCATAATGAGATGCAATATCAAGGCATGCAGCTACACCACTGGCATTATCATTCGCTCCTGGAAAAAAAATACTGTCTCCAAAACCTCCCAGGTGGTCATAGTGAGCGGTCAAAACAAAAGTTTTGTCAGCATTGCCCGGTAAATATCCAATCACATTATTCACTTCCACATTACGGATTTCGCTGTTTACATGGATGCTTACGGAATCCGGATCATCGGGAAAAGCAGATTCGGTAAATTGTATGACAGGGTGTTTTTTTTGCCGTGTTGATACATTCCAGTTTGTGTAATGGTCATTTATGTATATGTATGCGGTGGCGTTCAGAAAATCTTGTTTGATATTTTTCTTAATCCATTGTTTAAGCTTTTTATCAACGATGTATTTATCGTTGATGTAAATCACCTTATCTTTAAAATTTTCTGACTGTAAAGAAGCAAACGACAAACTATCAACAAGCGACAGGCTGTCAATTCTATGTAATTTCCAGGTGCCATTTAGATCATCACTTTCAGCAGGGATAATATAATCATGACTGGGTGAATGTGCTTTATTATCTATGGATAAGCTCATTCCATCAGGGAAGGTGTTGACCCAAAAAGAGAAATCCTGAAAATAATTATCGTTATAGGCTTGTAACCCGATGTTTTTCATTTCTGCTTTCAGAAATTCAGCGGCTTTGTTGCAGCCGTTATTGATATATCCCCGTCCAAAATACGTTTCAGAAGCAAGTTCGGTTACAATTGTGTTTACATAAGCTGTATCCTGCGCAGACACTATCCCGCTGGCATGAATGAGTAAACACATTATAAAAACAAACCGTTTCAGCATAAACAACAGGTATTTTTAAGATGGGATAAACCGCCTCTGTACAATACTCCAAAAATATTTGGGTGTATTATCTTCAAGCTCCCAATTGTAATTGTCCTTTATATATGATTTAGCTTCGTCGATGTTGTGCAGATTGTTTAAATCCTGGATGCATTTGTTGAACTCATCCGCGTCCCCATCAAACAATTCTTTAATGAATAAAAACCTGTCTCCTAAACCAATGGCTGCTTTAATGTCGGTTATAGCCTTTGATTTGAGCTTGCTGGCTACATCATTTTTTGAAGGTTTCCCGGCAAGCGTTTCATTGACAGGGGTGCGTTTGCCTCCCAATGTTTCTCCAAGGGATTTCCCGGCTTTAGCCAGCTTTTCTTCAGTTTCGAACAAGCTGGATTGTTCAGAATGCTGTGGCCCGGCAGGTTTTGATTCTGGTTTTTCTTTTTTTTCTTTTTCAGAATGCTCAGCAATTTGTTTGTCTTTTTTTCTGACGGATTGTGTCTGTGATGTAGCCGTTTCTTTTTCGATTTTTTCCTGTGTCTCGCCTTGTTGGATAAATTCCGACGAATCAATGTCATCTGATGCAGAGGATGTTTGTGCAGGAGGGGGTTGGCCTTCCCCTGTTTCCAGAAGTGATGCGTAAACATTCCTTACTTCTTGCAGGGCAGCATCAACATCCAGTTGATGAGGATTTTCTTTTTCAAGCTTTTTCAGAATTGTCCCAAGTGTTTCCCAGTGTTTTATTGCCTTTTTAACTTCCATGCTAAAAATCTAAAAATTTATTGTTATACTTATATTGATTTACAAAGTTACTGATAATCCATGATAAATTTCATCAGAATCATAAAAACTCAAAAAATCTGTTTTATCTTTAGGAATTTGTAAATTTGTAAAATTAAAATAAATAATCCGGAATTTATAATCCCCCGGCATGTTTAACGAAAATTTGGAAAAAAAATATACACGTACCGGCTGGATAGAAGTCATTGCCGGATCAATGTTTTCAGGCAAAACTGAAGAATTGATTCGCCGCTTACGCAGGGCACAATATGCACGTCAGCGCATTGAAATATTCAAGCCCAGCGTTGATATACGGTATTCAAAAATTGAAGTGGTATCTCACAATGAAGTAAGCATCCACAGTACGCCTGTTAGTTCATCGTCCAATATTTTGTTGCTGAGCGAGGATATTGATGTTGTGGGCATTGATGAAGCACAGTTCTTTGATGATGCTTTGCCGGAAGTATGTACAAAACTAACAGAAAAAGGCATACGTGTTATTGTAGCTGGTTTGGATATGGACTTTAAAGGGCGCCCGTTTGGCCCTATGCCGGAGTTGTTTGCCATAGCCGAAGATGTTACTAAAGTACATGCCATTTGTATCCGTTGTGGCGACCTGGCACAGTTTTCTCATCGTAAAGGGGTGTCCCAGGACAAAGTTTTGTTGGGGGAGACGGATGCTTATGAACCATTGTGCAGGCGGTGTTTTTTTGAAGCCTTGAAAAACGAAAAATCAGGATGAAATACAGTTTACATGATATCCAGAATATTTGCTGTGGTGATTTAATCGGGCCATGGAAAGCAGCATGTGATAACATCCTGACAGACAGCCGTAACATCATTCGACCGGAAACAAGTGTGTTTTTTGCCATTCCTGGTTTGCAGTATGATGGGCATGATTTTATTGAGGATGTTTCTAACGCCGGGGTTTCAAATTTTGTCGTTGAAAAAGCACCTGAAAAAATCCCTGATGACGCTTCCTTTTTGGTGTGCGATGATGTGGTTGAGTGTCTTCAAAAATTAATGGCTGATTACAGAAGCCGTTTTGATGTTCCTGTGATTGGGATTACCGGGAGTAACGGAAAAACCATTGTGAAGGAGTGGTTTACACAGGTTATGTCAAAACACAGGATGGTTACCCGCAGCCCGAAATCTTACAATTCGCAGGTTGGTGTGCCGCTTTCTGTGTCTCTGCTAAATGATAAAACAGAAATTGGGGTTTTTGAAGCCGGTATTTCCATGCCCGGCGAAATGACTTCCCTTGAAACCATCATTCGGCCTGATATTGTTTTACTTACCAACATTGGAGAAGCTCATCAGGAGAATTTTCAGAATAAAACCGGAAAACTACGCGAAAAAATGAAACTTACAGATAATGCCAGTACCCTAATTTTGGGACTGGATAATTCTGTGGTGGCTGATTACTATGAACGAACAGTTCAAAATAAAAACAAACGACAAACAATTTTGACATGGGCCTTTGATAATCCACAAGCTGATTACAAGGCAGATTTTGTGCGGGATAACAACGGGACATCTATCCGCCTGACAGGAAACGATGAAATATCGTTTTTCATTCCTTTTGCCGATGAGGCTTCAATTGAAAATGCAGTAAACACGGCATTGTTACTCAAAGAAGCCGGGTTGGAAAACATTGAAATCACTGCCGGGATGAAGGATTTACAACCGGTAGCCATGCGTCTTGAGGTAAAAGAAGGGATTAACAATTGCACGGTAATCAATGACAGTTATAATGCTGATATCAACGCGTTGAGGATAGCGCTGGACTTTGCCGTTCGTCAGAATAACAAACCGGTTGTGTTGATTTTATCCGACATCCTTCAAACCGGCAGAGATAAAGCAGTTTTGTACCAACAGATATCTGAATTGGTCAACAACACAGAAGATGTTCAAATGGTCATCGGCATCGGGCAGGATATAAGTGCGCATTCGGGAAAATTTAATGGAAACGCTGAGTTTTTCCAGGCAACAGGTGATTTTATTGCATCAGGCTTGTGGCGAAAGTTTAAAAACCAATGTGTATTGTTAAAAGGAGCCCGTAGCTTTCAATTCGAAAAAATCAGTAAAAACCTTGAACTAAAAGCGCATCAAACGGTACTGGAAATTGATCTTGAAGCTGTGACGCACAACCTGAAATTTTTCAGGAGCCGGTTAAAGAAAGGCACAAAGTTAATGGTAATGGTAAAGGCGTTTTCGTATGGAAGCGGTTCCATAGAAATAGGCAGGTACCTGCAAAATCAAGCCGTTGATTACCTGGGTGTTGCCATTGCTGACGAAGGTGTGGAATTAAGAAAAGCAGGCGTACACATTCCAATCATGGTGATGAACCCCCAGCCGGAAGATTTTGGTTTGATGTATGATTATCAACTGGAACCGGAAATTTACAGCCTTTCCCTTTTGAAATCATTAATGTCACACATCAGAAACACCGGGATTACAAGCATTGGCATACACGTAAAACTTGATACAGGAATGCATCGCCTTGGTTTTTGTAAAAAAGACATTGAAACGCTGATAACATTGTTAAAAGACGCGCAGGAAATTAAAATCAAATCCGTATTTTCACACCTGGCCGGCAGTGATATGCCGAAATTTGATGATTTTACACGGGAACAGTTGGGTGCTTTTCATGATTTTTATGAAACGCTGAACAGAGCGTTGAAGTTTGACTGCATCAGACATATTGCCAATACCAATGCCATTGTGCGGTTCCCTGAAACGCATTTGGACATGGTAAGGTTGGGCATCGGTTTGTATGGCATCAGTTCTGAACGCAATCGGGATTTGCAAAAATCCACTGTGTTCAAAACCCGGGTAATCAGTATTAAGCGGTTAAAAAAAGGAGAGACAACCGGATACAACAGAGCTGGCGTTTTACATCAGGATGCTGATATTGCTGTGTTGCCTGTGGGGTATGCTGACGGATTAAATCGAAAACTCGGCAATGGTAAGTGGAAAGTTGAAATAAATAAGGTTTTGTATCCGTTGATCGGAGACGTGTGTATGGATATGTGTATGGTGAATGTAACCGGGGCAGGAGTAACCCCTGGAGATGAAGTGATGGTGTTCGGAGGAAAAAATAAAATTGAAGACATGGCCTTAACATTAGAAACCATCCCGTATGAAATTTTAACAAGCATATCCACACGCGTAAAGCGGGTATATACATCCGGGTAGGAGGGATTAGGTGTTAGGTGTTAGGGGGTTTGAGATTTCTCATGACCTCAACCTAACCCCTAACACCTAACACCTAACCCCTAACACCTATTAATTGATTAGTTGTTATGAAAATAAAATTATCAATAGTCATCATCACCTTTAACGAGGAAAAAAACATCGGTCGTTGCCTTAAATCTGTAAAAGAGGTGGCGGATGATATAATCGTTGTGGATTCATTTTCTGAAGACGACACGGTAAATATTGCTGAATCTTTTGGTGCCAAAATAATACAACATAAATTTGAAGGCCATATAGAGCAAAAGAATTACGCAAACAGCCGGGCAACTTACCCGCACATCTTGTCTCTTGACGCTGATGAAGCATTGTCCCAGGATATGTATGAACAGGTGTTAAAGATTAAGAAAGATTGGCAATACGATGCATACAGTTTCAACCGGCTGACCAATTATTGCGGGCGGTGGATTAAACACGGTGGATGGTATCCCGATGTGAAAATCCGTCTTTTTGACAGGCGCTGCGGTGCATGGAAAGGTGTGAATCCTCACGATAAATATGTGGTTGAAACGGGCGACGTGAAACACATAAAATCTGATATTCTCCATTACTCTTATTATACCGTTTCCGACCATATTAAACAGATTGATTATTTTTCAGGCATTAAAGCCAAAGAATTGTATAAGCGAAACAAAAAAAGCCGTTTTGTTAAACGATATTTCGCTCCGTCTTTTAAATTTTTTTCCATGTACGTTTTAAAGGCAGGTTTTCTGGATGGATATGAAGGGTATATGATAGCCAGGTTATCCGCCACCTCAACCCTTCTTAAGTATTACAAGATCAGCGTATTACGCAAATTCAAAAAGTCCGTTTAAATAAATCCTTAAAACAACAATCTGTTAGATGATTGTAATATCTGATCAGCGAGAAATTTTTTTTTCTATTTCAGAATAAAAGTTTATATTTGTACCTAAATTTGATAAAAAATTAAAGTTTAACTAAAATTTAAAATTATGAAAAGATTTACTTTGTTAACAGCTTTTGTTGTGCTAGTGTCTTTTGCCTTTGCACAGGTGGTTGGAGTACACTCTCCAACGAAAGACAAACAACAATTTGAAAAAGTAGAAAAGGAGAACAGTTTATTAAAAGTAGAACCATATGTTGCATGGGAAGTCACATTCGAAGAAGACCCGGCAATATGGACAATTGCTCACGATGAAGGTGATTCAGACTGGATTGTTAGTGACTCAACCATTACCGGCTATGATCTTGAAAATTGCGTGGATTTTGAGGATGCTTCAATGCCATGTGGAACCATGGTTAGTTCTATGTGGTTGTATTGTGGCCGCAGGGATGTGGGTGAATATTCAGAATCCGGTGGCAATTTTGCCTGGATTGATGGAATTACAGATTTGCTTACAGGCACAGAAGAAATTAAAAACGCCTGGGTTCAGTTTGATGACATTGATCTCACAAACATTGATAATCCCAAACTGACCTTCTATCAAAACTACAAACACCTGAATTCCGCTTATTCTTACCTTGACATCAGTACTGACGGGGGACAAACATTCCCTACGCAAGTTTTGCTTAACGAGGATGTTGAAGGAAACTCTTTTGGTGATGATTTTTATGAACTTATTCTTGCCGATTACATTGCAAATGAAAGTGATGTTTCACTTCGCTTTCGCTGGCAAACCACTGAAGAAGGCATTGGCGGATATGGATACGGATGGGAAATTGACGACATTAAAATCGTTGACAACTTTGACGTTGACATGAAACTCCAGGGTATATACATGAACTTTTTCGATTATGTTGATTACACACAGCCCGGGAATGCAGATTATTTCCATATATCTTCCCATTATGGTATGATCCCGAAAGAACAGTTTGACAGCCCACTTGCCGGCATGCTTTTCAATGCAAAAGTTGAAAACGGCGGGAACCTGGATAACACACCGGACTTACAAGTCCAAGTATTGGATCCCTCAGGAAATGAAGTATATAATGAGACAGCTACAGGTGAAACCATTTCCGTTACAGAAAAAGATACCATAGACCTGCTTACCCCTGAATTTACTTTGACATCACCGGATGTTGGTAAATACACCGTTATTTATACCATCAACGTAGATGGCGATGAAAATCCAGATAATAATGCCGATACCACATTCTTTATGGTAACAGAAGATGCTTTTGCCCGTGATCTTGGCAACATGACATCTTACACAGGACCCAGTACATGGTTAGATGGTGGTACTGATGGTGATATGATTGGTACAGATTACATGTATCTTGATGATACCGATACAATTACTTCAATGTCGATATATATTGCATCCAGTACTGATCCTGGAACAAGTCTGGTAGGTCATCTTATGATTTATGATTCTGATTTGGAACAGTGGGATGATCTTAGTACCACTTCCCTTGTCAACATTACCGAAGACTCTATTGGCAAATGGATAGATTTAGAATTCCCTGCCGATGTTCCGGTTGAACTAAACGAAGACGATGTTTTTAATGTAAAAGCTGCGGTAGAGTTTTTCTACAATGGTGAAAATGATCTCGACATCGGCTATGATCCCACAGTGAATGCAAGTGCATGGGGTACCCAATGGTATCTTAATGAAGGAAGCAACGCTGGTGAATGGTTCACTATTACAAACTGGTCACGTGGTGGCATTGGCGTTCGTCTGAATTCCATGAACGAACCCGTACAAACACAGGCAAACATTTTAACTTATACTTTCCCACAACACAGTGGAACTCCCATTGTTATTGATCAGGCAGAACAAACTGTTGATATCGAAGTGGAATACGCTGCTGATCTCAGTAACCTGGTTGCCACTTATAATTTGTCCTATGGTGCATTTGCTGCCATTGGCGGAACAGAACAACATTCCGGATATACCCCGAATGATTTTACTGATACTGTAACTTATACGATATTTGCTCAGGACAGTGTTACCAGTAAGGATTGGGATGTGATTGTAACAAAAGCAGATCCCAGTACCGAAGCAGAAATCATGAACTTTGGTTTCGACGAGGCTACCGGCCCTGGTGATGTTGATACCGTTGCCAACACCGTTGATATTGAAGTTGAGTATGGCACAGACATGACTGCGCTGGTTGCGAACTTTGCACTTTCTGATTACGCTACAGCCGAAGTTGGAGGTGTTGAACAAATATCAGGAGAAACCGCCAATGATTTTACAGGCGCAGTTATATATACCATTATAGCACAGGATGGTGTTACAACACAGGATTATACCGTGACAGTAACTGAAGAACCACCCAGTACAGAAACTGAAATCCTGGTTTACACCATACCTGAACAAATTGGTGCTACTGTATTGGATAGTGCAAATCATACAATTGATATTGAAGTGCCATTTGGTACTGATGTGACAGCACTGGTTGCTACATTTGAACTTTCAGATTATGCTATCGCTGAAGTTGGTGGTGATGTTCAGGAGTCCGGTGTAACTGAAAATGATTTCACTGATCCCGTAGCATACACTGTTATTGCACAGGATGGTACAACTACCCAGGATTGGGTTGTTACGGTAACGCCGGAAACTGCAAATTCAGGCACTGACATAATTACCTATGGATTCCCTGAGCAAACTGCCCCTGCTGATATCGACACTACGGATCATACCATAGAAGTCAATGTCCCAACAGGCACTGATGTAACAGCACTTGTTGCTACATTTTCACTTTCTGAAGGTGCTACTGCTGAAGTTGGTGGTGATGTACAGGAATCTGGTGTAACAGCCAACGATTTTACCGATCCTGTTACTTACACTGTCATTGCTGAAGATCTAACAACAACACAAGAATGGGTTGTTACTGTAACTGTTGGACTTAACATTGAAGACATGTTGAATGCTGATCTGACAATACATCCTAACCCAACCAATGGTAAGGTTATTGTTGAAATGTATTTGAATCAGTCTGAAAATGTGACCTTATCAATCATCAGTGCCACAGGTCAGGTTGTTAGCCTTCAGGAATTCAAAAACGTAAGTGAAATTTACCGCAGCATTGACCTTGGCGATGTTTCCAATGGAGTCTATACGCTGAGAATCCAGGCTGACGGCAAACAAGTTAATCGCAAAATTATTTTGAATAAATAAGCATATTCTCTTATAATAAAAAAAGCTGTCTGAATCTCAGGCAGCTTTTTTTTATTTAGATAAATGGTAGAAATTTCGTATTTTCGCCTAAACAAATAACCCATGAAGGCCTGTCTTATTATCTGTGTGTTTAGTGTCATCCTGCTTACAGCGTGCAGCAGCCCGGAGCTTGATGCAAAAAAAATGCACAAACGACAAAAAACCCTGATGGAATTGCAGGAAAATGCCGTTTTGGATGATTCTCTCAGTGATGAAGAGATGAATATAATCATGCAGGCACATAAAGAAAACCTTGGGTTTACAAGGTCTGTTGTGAATAAATATAGATCTGATACGGCTCAAATGAGGTTGTATAAACTGTCGTTGTATGAACTGAACCAGAAAATAAAATTAAAACAGGATTCTGTAAATCATCAACTGAGAATATGCAAACGGTATGATGAATTGCGAAAACGCTTGTTTGATTTGTATTTTGGGATGTATAACAAGAAATAGAGAGCATGTTATGGAAAAGATTTTTTCGGTAAAAAATGTACGGTTCTTTAGTTTAATATGTATGGTTGTTTTCACCGGCGCATGTAAGAGGCCCAAAAATGCTGCCATTAGTTTAATATCAGATGCACAACATCTTGTTGAAATGCAGAACGAAGCAGCAAAAGATTCTGTACTCAGTGATGATGAAATCAACAAATTGATTGAATTACGCACAGAAATTGCTGCAAAAAGCACTGAATATGATACCCTGTTTACAGGAGAGGACAGGCAGAAATTCTGTGATTGCATAAACAAAGAAAGTTATAACGTCAATAGAGCCTGGAAACAGTCGAACAGCCATTTGTTTTACCTGTACGGTGCAAGTGATTATATTGAAGAAGCCAGGCAGAATGAAGTATCTATGTTAGATTGTGATCCATGGGATGAACTTGCCGGACATGTGTTTTTTACCAGCATACAGGCAACTGCACAAAAAGCTTTTGCTGATCAGGTTATTTTGGCAAGAACTCAGATTCAGGCTGCCGAAGATGGTGTCATTACGGATGATGAAATTGATCGGATCATAGATAAATTCAAAAACAGCTTACAGACATACGAGAAATTATGGAGCGAGTTGGAAAACGATAAGGAAAAAATGGATGCCTTTGAAGCAGGGATAGAAAAGATCACACCGGAGTTTAAACAACTGAACCAGGAAGACGTCGGACGTTTGACCCAATGTAAAAACTATGATAAACTAAGTGAGGCCATGTTTGATGTCATGTATAACGATAAATAATGGCGTTTAAAATTTATAAGAAAATCCCACACCGAACATTTCTTTAAATTGGATGGCAGGTTGTTCTCTCACGGTGCCGTCATCCTGTTCCACTGCAATTAATATATCATCATCATAAATCAACGTTGTGGTCAGGTTGGCACTCAGGTACTCATTTATTTTCATTGAAATAATCACATCCCAGTTGATATCAATGTTCTGCGGATTTTCAATGTAATTTGAAAATAAATCCAATTTGGTTTGAAAACTGACGTTTTTCATGATATCATGCTTAAACATCATTTTCAGGTACCCTCCAAACTCCGGACGCATTTGTTTTCCCGGTTCTACACCAAAAGCCCCTTTGTCTGACAAATAATCATTGGTTACAAAGGTTATTTTTCCTGTCATGGGTGAGAGGAACAATGTAAAATGATCATTTGGTTTATAATCCATACCCAGTGAAATATTCAGATACGCAGGAGCCAGAAAATTTGAAATGTAAAGTGAATCACCGGGGCTGTCGTAACCCGGGGCAAACTGGGATTTAAACCCAATCAGTCCGGTATAATACCAATCGCCAAAAGCATACCGCCCTGCTTTTGAAGCAAAATCAATTTTGTCATCGCTTTTGATTACGGGAGCATCTCCCTGCCGGATAAGGCCGTAAGCCAGATACAGGGTATTATCCCAGGCAAATTCATTCTTTTTATAATTGGCAAACATATTTATCATCCCTGCCCCGCTCACAGAATTTTCACCTCCGGCAGCCCAGTTGGTCAGGCTTACCTGCGAAGCATTCAACGAAAGCATGCCTCCGGTTTTCCATCCCGCAAGAGAATCAGGGGTTGATTCTTGTGAAAACAATACGCTTGCTAAAAACAAGCTTGACACTAAGATGATAATTTTTTTCATACAATAGATATTTTATGTTTGTTTTTAATCTTCAATGCCATGGTTTTGCATGGATTTATAGGCATTAAATTTATTAATTATATGTTCAATGATAACATAATCCGGTGAATTCAGCAAGAAATGAGGGGAGAAATTACAGTATTCCATAAAATCCTCTGCTTCATCTGGAGGCAAACCGGTAATGCGCATGACCATTTCTTTGTTAAAATGGGGTTCGATGGCTTTCTTCAATGCATCACGTTGCCTTAATTCCTGCAGCTTACGTTGTTCCCTGCCTTCTTTTGAAAATGCGTTGTATAATGCTGTAATGGGTGATGCTACCAAGCCAAAATTATCTGTTCTGCGGGAATAAAAAGAAAGCTCATCGTGGTTGATTTCAGGCAGGTTTCTCCTGGCATTCAATATCGGCTTAGAGGCTTTACCGAGGTGTTTTATATCATACCGTAGTTGTTCGTAACGGGACAAACCATAGATGTTGACCTCAGGAATGTTAAACACATCCTGATGCATGTAAAACGTGTCGGTAATGGGGTGATATGCTGTGTCAGAAACCGGAATATAAGATTTCATATACCCCATGCTTGATAATATCAGGGTATCTCCTCTGAAAGCATAATACCGGAAAAACCCGCTGTTGTCTGTTATGGTTCCCTTGTGTGTGCGTGGATTGAATACATTGACCAGGGGCAATACAGAATCAGTTTTTGCATCTTTCACATATCCGGATACCACAATGTAGTCGGGAGTGAGAATGTGTTGGGCGCCGGCATTAAGCTGCAATAAAAGCAATCCAAACAATATGAAAACACCATATTTCATCTGTTCATTTTTAATTTTTACCGGCCATAACTTGTCCCGATGACCTCTATCGGGATGGACCCTCCATTTATTTCACAACCTTTATTCCAACTCATTCCAACGAATAATCATTGGTGTGTTAATGCTTTTCTCATGGAGGTTTCATCCTGCGTAAAGTTACAAGCTTTGTCAGAATACAAACTCCATGATGGGAAATTTATTATTTTTTTCTAAATTTGTTCAAAATATAAGTACGATGAAAGTTGTTTTTACTGTAATTATTCTGTTTTTCTTGTGTTTAAAGCTTAGTGCTCAGCGCTTTATTGAAAAAACATTTGACACCATTCAAATTGATACATCCGTGGTGTATGGCCGTGCCGATTGGTGGGATGACGGGAATTCAGGGCTTGGGGTATATGATACGGTGGACATCACCCTTGATTTATACCGGCCACCTGCATCCGATACCATGAGTAAACGGCCGGTGGTTATTGCTCTGTTTGGCGGGGCTTTCATGAAAGGATCTTCCGAAAGGCCTGATATTGTGGCCTGGTGCGACAGCCTTGCCCATTATGGGTATGTGGCAGCCGCCATTAATTACAGGCTGGGATTTAACCCTGCAGGAAGTGGTGGAACGGAAGGCCCTGATGTCGGGCTTAAAAGAGCGGCATGGCGTGCCATTCAGGATGGGCGTGCAGCAGTGCGGTATTTTAAAGCCATGCACGACACATACAACATTGATACTACACAAATATTTTTGCTTGGCAATTCTGCAGGTGCCATCACCGCCCTGCATGTTGGTTACATGAATCCTGACGATTGGTTGCCGGAAGCGGGGGAATATTTATATGGAACATCTGCCAACAACGTTGACCTGGGATGTCTGGATTGCTGTACAAGCTTAGATGGACATTGGAACCATTCGGTGGATGTGGCAGGCATTATTTCACTCTGGGGCGCTACACTCGACCTCGCCTATTTTGAGGCGGATGAAAACATTCCGGTTATGTTTGTTCATGGCACGGATGATGGCATTGTCCCTTATGGCAGTGGTTCTCCTTTTAACATGGGTACCGGATGGGATGTTACCTTTACCACTCACGGTTCGCTGCCCATTCATCAGCGTCTTGACAGCCTTGGTACGGATCATGAGTTTTATCCGTTTCAGGGAGAAGGACATAGCCTGTACAGTTGCGGGAATTTTGACCTTGAAACCTTTGAGAAAGATTCATTTCCTTGTGAATACTGGGATTCGGTATTTTACGACGGGATTGATTTTCTGGCTGAACACAATATCTATTCAGATGAGACTGTTAGTATTTATAAAGAAACGAAAATAAGTGCTTCCATATATCCAAATCCGGCAAACCAAACTGTCAATATTGTTTTTGACAATATGCCAGAAAAGATTTGTGACATTAAGCTGTACGATATTACCGGGAAGCAGGTGAAATCTGTTCCCATAAAGTCAGATCAAACAAAATTGGATATCAGCGGTTTATCTGGTGGATTGTATTTATTGAAAATTAATCAGGGTGCCTGCCACCTGAATAAAAAACTGATAATCAAATAGAAAATGAAAAACTTTTTCGGTTTTGAGTTGTTTTCCGTCAATGATTTCGAACTTACAGTAGCACAGCTATTGCTCACTATTGGTGCCATTCTGGTTTGGGTTGTGCTTTTTGTGCTTGGGCGACGCCTTTTCAACAAAATCAATTTTATAGAAAGACTTGGTAAAAAACATATCAGATCAGCCAAACGATTCTATTTTTTCATCATTACATTTTTGCTGTTGTACGTGTTGCTTCAGATTCTAAATATTCCCACTGAGGTGGTTTTAAATGCCAAGTTATTCTCTACAAAGAAAATGGACATAATGGTTTACCACCTTCTCATATTGTATATCATAATTGCCGGTACCAGGTTTATTATTGCGTTGATTGAATCATTTTTCAACAACATAGTACAAAAAAATAAAATTGAAAAAGGCCGTAGCCGCTCAGTTTTCATGATCATCAAGTACCTGGCTTATGTGATAGCCATTTCCATTTTTATTGAAACCCTGGGCTTTCGTATTACCATTGTAATTGCTTCATTATCTGCATTACTGGTTGGTGTCGGGCTTGGGATACAGCATTTTTTCAATGACATAATTTCCGGCATTGTCGTTTTGTTTGACCATTCCATCAAAGTTGATGATGTGGTGGAAATTGAAAGCGAAGTGATAGGACGTGTAGTAAAAATAAACCTTAGAACATCCCTTATCAATACCCGCGACAATGTAATTATGATCATTCCAAACTCCATGTTTACCACCGAAAGGGTAATTAACTGGAGCCATAACACAAAAAAAACACGTTTCGAAATAAAAGTCGGGGTAGCCTATGGCAGTGATGTAAGGTTGGTGGAAAAAATACTGGTTGATGTGGCAAAAAAGCATTCTGAGGTGGAGGAAAAACCGGAACCTTTTGTTCTGTTTTATGATTTTGGCAACTCCTCTCTGGATTTTGTGCTTAAATTCTGGTCTTTGCATTCTTTCAGAATTGAGCCCATCAAAAGTGACCTGCGCTTTGAAATCGATAAAAAATTCAGGGAAAACAATGTGACCATTCCCTTCCCGCAACAGGATGTATATATTAAACAAATGCCGGATCGGTCTAAATAACGCTTATGAGGGTGATGAAAAACAAATGGAAATTTATCCTTACTCGTGGAGTGCTTTTAGTAGGACTTGGCTTGTTTGTTTTTTTCATGTTGGTGCAATGGATAAAAAGCGACACGGGGATGGTTGAGTATATTGAGTCACTTCAGGGAAAAGAGGTTCTGAGGCAGTTAGTCAGCATGCTTGTTGCCGGTTTTATTCTTGGCTGGATGTTTTGGCGACAGATAAAAAACAGGGAGCAACAGCGACGCTAAGCTCAAATTCTATACCTCAAATTATCACAAGCACGGGACTTTGGAGCAATCCGGCAAGCGGCTGCTGTGCATCACCACAAAATCGCCGACATTTGTATTTGTAAGCTGGGCAATGGCATTGCATTTTACGGTGAACAGAAAATAAATGTTTTTATTCCTCTGATTCAACAGGCCTTCAAGATTTCCCTGTCCCTTGGAGATAATGACATCCGCTGCATTGAAGGTTTTGATGAATTCATCACTGCATTTGTGCAAAACGGTGGAAGGAATGGCAGCTCCGTTACCAATGATGGGTGCAATTTCGTTCAATCCTACATATTCGGCGTCTTTTTTTACCACATCGTTGAGTACCGGTTCGCCGCGTACAGCCACTTTCATGCCTTTATGATCCAGCAGTGAAATAAACAACTTGTCCAGCACAATTTCGCCGGCATTATCAGCGAGGTAAAGCACATTTTTGGCACTGTTAATATCCCTGAACATCGCTTTGGAGTCATCATGCCGGAGGGTGGCATGCAATACACTTTCAATGGTTTCTTCTGCGTCAAATGTGTGATTTGGGCCAAAATCAATGATATTACCAGCGATGGCCAGTTTCATGGCTGTTTGCAACGGATTGTCCGATGCAAGCGCTTTCTTATGGTATTTATCATACAATCCCAGCATCAGGTCATTGAATTCCCGCTTAATTTGTTTGTAAATTTCTTTTTCAGGATGATGTGTGGCTATCAACCTGTTGAGTTCGGCAGCTATCTCGGGATTTGTGGTTTTTTCACTAATTTGTGACAGGTATCCGCTAAAAGACAGTATGATCTCAATGCGGTCTGATTCTTTTATGTCCACAGTGTTTAAATGTTTATTTATGGATTTCAACTGACACAAAAGGCATTCTGAATTCATGGGAAATATTTTTGAATTAAGAGTCCACTCCAAAGAGTAATTTTTCGCTAAAAAAGCACTAAAATACGAAATCCCACTAAATCTAAATATCTGTTAATCTATCTTTTGTGGGGTTTAGAAATTTTGTGATTTAGTGGCATAATTGTCATTTTTTACTTTTTGGAGTGTACTCAATTAAAATTTATTCAATGTGTAAAAGCATCACCTGATACTCATGTCCAGGTCATTGCGTAATTTTTCAATCGCTGGGTTTTTTTGTACCATGGCTTTGTATTTTTCTTCGGCGGTGTAGGGGGTGGATGACTCACTCTGTTTGATTTTTACCGTTTTTACTTTCATGTCAATGTTTGTGTTGCTGAGTTGCTTTTGTAAGTCATTCAGTATTTCAGCCTTGATGCTGATGAGCACGTTTTTCATGCTCTCCGAGGGCATCCCGACTTCTATATTGTAATTGTCTTTCAGTACCGGCCGGTATTTTTTCAGGTTTTGATATAAACGCGGTTGATGTTTGTGATTTTCTGCAAACGTCAACCAGGCCTCTGTGAGTTTTTCCTGGTCAAAATCTGTATTTTCAACAGGCTTGCCACTGTTCTGAGTTTCTTCACCGGGTTGGGCTGCATTTTCTTTTGCCTCCTTTTTATTCAGCTCTGCTTTTATAGAGATGCTGGCTTCAGGGTTTTTGTGGTTGGCTTGCGGTGGCTTGTTGTTCTCAGTTTGAGGGGGGGAGGCTGTGTTATTGGTTTTCTCATTTTTTGAAGTTATTGGAGTTTCTTTTTCTGATGCGGACACTGTTTTTTTGTATTCCCTTTCAGCTTCCTTTACACCTGAAGTGTTGTTTTCAGGTGCAGGTTTTGGTTGGGATGGTTGTTTTGGTTCAGTGGTCGGTTTGGATGGTTCCGGTGAATTCTTTTCTTTTTTTCTTTTTATCCGCATGATGTTACTGATGCGAATCAGCGCAAGCTCAACATGTAAACGTTTGTTTTGGCTTGTTTTGTATTTAAAATCACATTCACTGGCAAACTCCAGGGCTTTGATCAAAAAATCATCACTGCATTTACCTGCCATGGTAAGGTACCTCTCCTTAATGCGGTCTCCAACTTCCAGAAGCTTTGTGCTTTTGGTGTCACGTGTTACTAACAGGTCTCTGAAATGAGATGATAGGCCGGTAATGAAATAATGTCCGTCAAATCCGTTTCCAAGGATGTCATTAAAGATCAAAAGGCTTTCGAGGTGATCGGACGCCAGAAATGCATCGGTGAGCCTGAAATAATAGTCATAATCCAGCACATTCAGGTTTTCAATGGTGTTCTGGTAGCTTATTTCGCTTCCCGAAAATGACACCAACTGATCAAAAATAGAAAGGGCATCACGCATGGCGCCATCGGCTTTTTGGGCAATGATTTGCAATGCTTCATCTTCAGCGGTTACGTTTTCTTTTTCGGCAACAAATTTCAGTCTGTTGGTGATTTCCTGTACGCTGATGCGGTTGAAATCATATACCTGGCAGCGGGATAAAATGGTAGGCAGGATTTTGTGTTTTTCTGTGGTCGCCAAAATAAATATGGCGTGTGGTGGGGGTTCTTCCAGTGTTTTTAAAAAAGCATTGAATGCCGAACTGCTGAGCATGTGAACCTCATCAATGATATAAACACTGTAATGGCCAATCTGAGGCGGTATGCGTACCTGATCAATCAGATTCCGGATGTCTTCTACCGAATTGTTCGAAGCAGCATCCAATTCATGGATGTTCATAGAACGCTGCGCATTGAAGGCTATACAACTTTCACACTTATTGCACGGATTCAGCTCGCTGTCAAGCTTATCGCAATTTATGGTTTTAGCAAAAATCCGGGCATTGGTGGTTTTTCCAACACCCCTGGGCCCACAAAACAAATAAGCCTGTGCCAAATGCTTCTGGCCAATGGCATTTTTGAGTGTACGGGTTATGTTTTCTTGTCCTACAACCGAATCAAATGAATCCGGACGGTATTTACGTGCTGATACGATAAAATTCTCCATAATATGATCTTATTTCGATGTAAAGTTACAGCCTATTCTTCAAAATTGAAAAAGCTTTTGT
>CAZGPW010000084.1:0-9218 GCA_964527535.1 uncultured Bacteroidales bacterium | reverse complement strand
CTACATGAATAAAGAATAATGAACATCAGAACAATCGAATTATGAATAAAAAAGTTCTAATTCATCATTCGATATTCTATTGTTCTAATGTTCGTTATTCAATTCTTTTTTAGATTTAGGATTATTAGTCAACTTGCTTATAATGTGCGTATTGAAAAAGGGTTATATGAGAGGTGTAATAGTTGCCTCTGATGCGCATGAAAAAGTCACTTTTTTGGTATCAATATTTTTGGATTACCTTCATCCGTCGGTACAGGTCACGTATTCATTTCATTACGCCGGACAAGTTTTGGATTTTAATCAATCCCCACCAGCATAAATCGTGAGCAGAAATCATCTTTTCCCAAAAACAACTGTGAATTGATAAAGGGGTATAAGAAAATTAAACAACACATAACGTGCCATGCGCGAGCACATATCTGAATTTGCTTTAATCTGTTAATTTTTTCTTTGTGTACATTGAACTTTCCTTATATCCGTTGTGGTTAAAATAATTTGTAACCACAACCGACGCAATGGAATATTCCATAAAAATATAGGCGGACTTGCAAAAATATTGAATAAAAATATAAATGAACTTGGAAAAATATTGAAAAATCAATAAAATCATCAAAATATAAATTGTTTAGAAACACCTATCCTGATATTGAACTAAAATTTGCTTGCATGGAAGACGTTGTGGATAGTATTCCTGTTTGGGTGATTTAATAAGGAATGACTCCAGTCTAAAACGTTATTTTATCCCACAGCCACTAAGACACAAATCTTACTTTTTGGTCTTGGCTCATGAATTAATAAGAAAATTAAAATGCGTAATTGATTCCTGCCATGATATGAAACCCATAAACAGGGTATTGATTCCAGATTTCATAATTCTGAAAAGCCAGGTTATTCAATTCCACAACAGCGTTCAATTGCCGGTTGACAGAATACTCTGCTTTTAAGTTTACATCCACAGCCGGTGCCATTTTTTCCGGTATCAGCGAGGCAGCATTGTTTTTGTCAGGGACCAATGCATAGCGGTCAATCAGCACAAAAGCATCGGCACTGACATTCAACCCCGGAAGTATTTGTTTACGTGCATATATACCACATTTCAGTGTAGGCACATGCCAGGGCTCTTCGATGTCTTGCAGGGATGTAAAAAGCTTGTATTGCCCGTAAGTCCTCAGGTTAAAATTGTATCCGTAATCGAAATTGAGCTCCCCGTAAAACTTAAACATTTCCACATCGGCGTATTCAACATTGAAACGGTTACGCAAAGGTAAATTACCGTAGTCATTCACAAAAAAGTATTGATTTTCAGCTTTTACATAATGTCCGTTGAGGTTGAATTGTACCTCGTCCGAAATCCGCCCTTTAAATCCAAGGGTCAGGTGCTGTTTAATATTGACATCCGATACATTCAGTGCATCATTAATGTATGGATTGATTCGACTGATCTTATGGATGGGATGTTCCTGCAGGTTGCCCGAAAAAGAAGCATACGGCAAAATAACATCTGCAATGTTGTGTTCAATGTAAATGTCAGGGTAAAAATGGTAGGTCGAAGAATCTTCGATGAAGCGTGACCGGGTATGTAAGCCCATTTTTAGTTTGAAATTATCGGTATGGTGGGCAAGATACGGGCTCAGGTCAACGTACAGTGGTGAAGTGGTCAGGTAATTTGAAGGCATTACGATTAATCCGGCATCGGCTCCCACAATTTCCTTTTTGATTTTTTTATTGAGGTTTAAATTGAAATCAAGGTAATGGGCCATGTTTTGTTCAGCATCAAACCACAGGTCATAATTCAGCCTGACATCATAATTCATGGCTTTTGGATTATAAAACCTTGATTTGGCCATGGTTTTTGCTGAAAGTGTGTTGTACCGTTGAAACTGAGCATCAGACATGAAATCGGATTTTGTTACCGGCCGAATGAAGTCAGACTCTAGATACACTCCTTCTGTATTGTATCCGTAGAAAAAATGTTTGATGCTACTGAAATCCAGGCTGCCGTATATGTCGGCTTCAGGATACATCCGCTTGCCAAAGGTTCCAATGTTGTTTTTGTTGTACCCGGCATACACATCGTCGCGGATCATATTATCGAGTTTTCCGTGCCCTGAAGCATGAGACCCATAAACACCCCAGTTCAGGTTGCTGTTTCTGGTGTTGTTGTAATACAGGTCGGCGTTGATCATAAGCTTGCTGCCAAGCAACAAACGTGCGTAACCATTTTCAAGTGTGGTTTTTGGTTCTCCTTTCAGTGTTGCTGCTTTGAGCGTTTCCGGGGTGAAAGTAGTGGATTGCTGTTTGCTGTATATGTCGTAATCAAAATCAATTTCCACATCAAAAGTGTCTTTGATTTCAGGGAGTTTTTCGATCCTAACCGCATTAGCAATAACCGGTGTATATTCAGTGATAACGGTTACCTGCTGATCCGAAATGGAATCATCGTCCCTTTCAACTTGTGCATTCCCAACAAAGGGCAACAAGCTTATAAAAAGCATTGCAGTACAAAATTTGCTCATCAATTTAGTCATCTTGTTTTGTATTTTCATTGTCCTCAATGTTTTTATCAATGTGTTTTTCATGTATTTGGATACTATCTTCCATCTGTATCGTGTCTGTTGGCTGAATGCTGTCAACAGGTTGTATCAACCGGCTTTTATCCTGCATGGCTTCAGCTTCTTCGAGTTTTTTAATTTCATTGAGTTTGTCTTGTGCTTCAAGTTTTATGTTGTCACTTTCATTGGTGTAATTTTCTATGATGGATTTCAGGATATGGGTTGCCTGAAAATATTCTCCGCGTTCGGTATAAATATCTGCCAGCAATAAAAAGCCTTTTGCCAGCCAGTAGCGGTGAGGATTGTTGGCTTTTGAGAATTCGATCACCACATTTTCGGCTATGCTGTCACGTTCAAGCTTGTGGTTGATTAAGGCAACAAAATACCTTGCTTCGCCTCCCTCATAACTTGTGACATCATGGCTGAGTTTTTTGTACGTACTGAGAGCAAGTTCATAGCGATCAGTGTTATAATAGGATTTGGCAAGCTTGTTGAGTGCTTCCCGTTGCTGTGTTTCATTGATTTTGTCGGTATTAAGTACTGCCTGAGCCGCAGGAATCAGTTTATCAAAGTTGTCGTTAAGAAAAGCTGATCTCATCATGCCCAGCCTGGCAATCAATATGTGCTCTTTGTTTTCAGATGAAATGTCTTCCAGATTCTCAAAATATTCATACGCATTGGTGTAGTCTTCATTATCAAAACAAATACTTGCAGCCCGCAACAGGCTTTCTTCGGTAAACGGATTGTTGGAGCGTTTGATCACATTTTCATAGGCTTTAAGCGCTTGGTCTGTTTTGTCTTCACTGTCCAAACACCTGGCATAATAATAATTGGCTTCGAGGCTGTAATAACCATTAGGGTAGGTATTTAAGTATGATTCAAAAGCCCTCATTGCCTGTGGGATATTATTTTCTGTGTACAGTTTTTCTGCCGATTTGTATTTAAGTGAATCTTTTTCTAAATCGGAAATGTCTGTATCAATGCCCTCATCTTCAACGTAATTGACATAATAATCGGGATCATTCATCTCCACTGAAATGTTTTTGATCATCTCAAGGGCGTTGACCGCTTCGTTTGTCCCCGGATATTTAGCCACAATGCCTTTGTAGGTTTCCAGGGATTTATTCAATTGATTTTTATTGTAGTACAGGTTTGCCAGGGAAGACATCGCTGATTTCATTTTAACCCCGCGGGGATAAGTTTCAATGTACTGGTTATAATAATAAATCGCAGAATCTGCATTATCAATGTTGGCGTGATATGTCCTGCCAATTTCGTAAACAGCCCCGGGAATGTATGTGGACTCCGGGTATTTTTCTTTCAGGCTTATCAGGCTGTTTATTTTAGGCTGATGTTGTTTTAAGCGTCCCTGGGACAAGGCTTTTTGATAATATGCATAATCAGCATCGTAGGTGCACGATGAGCTGGTTTTATTGTAATAATCATGAGCGGCCGAAAATTGAGACTGTATAAAATAGCAATCCCCCGCACGGTTCCATGCGTCACAAAGCATGTTGGTAATGTTTTCTTCTCCTGCATGGTTTTCATATTTTCTAAACCACCTGCCCGCTTCCTTGTATTTTTTTTGCTGAAAATACGCATAAGCAACGTTATAATGTGCTTTTCCGTACAAATCAAGATTAAGGGACCCGCCGGTTCTCAAAAATGTATTATACAGCTCAATGGCTTTGTCGTATTTTTTTTGACGGTAAAAGGCATCGGCTTTCCAGTAATAAGCCAGGGCTGCAAATTCAGAATTGTATTGTTTGTATTCAAGGGATTTATCAAGATACTTCATCGCGTTTTTCAAATCAAGGTCAGCGTAATATCCCATGGCTCTGAAATAAGCAAGCCGTTGGTGGGCAGCATGCACTTCAGGTGTCGGATTGGGAATGTCCTCAATAACCTTTAAGGCTTCTGCATAATTTTTTGTGCTCAATACGGCCTTTAATAAATAATCATAAGCTTTGTCAATTCTAACGGATTCAGGGTATTTTTTGATGAACCGCTGAAATGAATTGATGGCTTCGTTGAAAGGGGAATAATCCAGTTCAAAGCATAATTTTGCGTAATTGAACAAGGCATCTTCGCTGATTTCTTTGTCGAAGTCATTTTGCGAGGCAATGCCAAAGGCTGTTTTGGCTTTGTTCTTTTTGCCCTGTTTTATGTAGCACATACCGAGGTGATAAGCTGCATTCTGTGTCAGTGAATCTTCAACGCCGATGACTTCCTGCAGGTAATAGGCAGCTTCATCGTAATTATCATTGCGATAATGGGTAAACCCAATCTGATAATATTCCACATCGTTGATTTCTTCTACATTAGACTCATACTTGTTGAAATACTCAAGGGCTTTTGCATAATTTTTATTTTGATAATAGGCTTCGGCAATGATACGCGCAATTTCGGCTGTACGCTCGCTGTCAATTTTTTTCAGCAGTGGTGGAGCGTATTCAATGATGTCATCGTATTTTTCCTGTATGAGATAGATTTGTGTGATGTAAAAAGGCACAATTTGTGCAAACAGGGCATGCTCCTTCAATGAATAAAATCCCTCAAGGGCAGTTTGATACTGTCGTTTAAGATATTTTATGTGGCTGTAAAAGTACGTGGCCAGCGGGCCGTAAAAATCGTTTTTGTCTTTTATTTCATAAAATGATTTGTCTGCTTTGTTGTATTCTTTACGGGCATAATGGCAAAACCCGGTTTTAAAAAAATACTCACTCAATTGTTCTTCAGGCAAACTCAATTTATCTACCTTATCATACCACTTGATAGCAGCGCCGTATTTTTTTTCTTTGAAATAATGATTGGCCAATTGAAAACTGGCCTCATTGATGTTGGGGTTTTCAGGGTGTTCAAAAATGAAGGTTTTAATCAAATGTTGTACATCCCTGTTGTGCAATTTCATAGCACACATGGAAGCGTAAAATTTTGCGTCCTCCCTGAGTAACGCATCATCAGCACTTGTGCGGTGAGCAAATTCATTGAAAGCATGCTGCGCAGCGCTGTATTTTTGTTGTTCGTATAATTCCATGGCATTGTTAAAATCTGCCTGGCGATTGTCATAATGAATTGTCTCTTGTGAATACAAGGGGACTGAATAAAGCACAAACAGCAATGTTACGCTGAAAACAGTACTGGTTATTTGGTTTGTAAAACGCATAGTTATCTCTCTTTTTATAATAACTCCAAATAAATTATAAAAGTATGGATAAAATATTTCCGTTCCAGCGCATCTTGAAGCTTTTAATTAACAATGGGTTGTTTATTTCTAATGGGTGTATAATGACAATATATGCCATAATAATCCTTAAATTTGCATGTATCATTAAAATGTTATTGCATGGAAGCACATGACAATTCACCAAAGACTATTGTAAGGCTGGTTCATGCTGAAATAAAGCAGGGAGACAATACCATTCTTACGGATGTCAATATTGAAATTAAAAACGGCGATTTTTATTACCTGATTGGAAAAGTGGGCAGCGGTAAAACATCCTTGCTCAAAGCTTTGTATGCCGATATTCCTGTACAAGCCGGAGAAGCACAGGTGGCAGGTTATGATTTGCTGAAATTGAAAAAAAACCATGTTCCGCAATTACGACGTAAGCTAGGCATTGTGTTTCAGGATTTTCAATTGTTGATTGACCGGACGGTGTATAAAAATTTGTTGTTTGTGTTGAAAGCAACAGGCTGGAAAAACAAACGCGATATGGACAGGAAAATTGATTCCGTACTGGCCAAAGTTGATATGGTGGATAAAAAAGACAAAATGCCACTGAGTCTTTCAGGCGGAGAACAACAACGCGTTGTCATTGCCCGTGCTTTGCTTAATGACCCTGAAATCATCCTTGCCGATGAGCCAACCGGCAACCTGGACCCTGAATCCGGGGGGCAGATCATAGACATATTACGTAAAATCCGGGATTCCGGGCGGGCTGTGCTGATGGTAACGCACAATTACAGCCTGATAAAAGACTACCAGGAGCCAACCCTTGTCATTGAAGATGGTAAGGTTTCAGGCGAAGGCACAGAAATTTCTCAAATCAATTTTGGAAAGTTTTCAGATGGATCTGAAGACCTCAAGTTGTTTGAGTGATTCTTTTTCCCAGTTGTGTTTTTCGATGGCTGCTTTTGTGTTTTTACGGCACTGCCGGTAAGTTTCATTGTCATGCCATAATGCATTTATTTTTGATGCCAGCGCTTTGGCATCTGCATCCGGCTGTATCCACCACCCTGTTTTTGTTTCTTTAACAAATTTTCTCATTTCAGGCAAATCGCTGATAAGCCCCGGTACACCGGCTTTTAAATAGTCAAAAAGCTTGTTGGGAAGGGCGTACCTGTAATTCAATCCTTTATCTTCTTCAAGGCTTACTCCCAGCCAGGCCTGTGATGTTAACACTGAAAGCTCATTAAAACCCAGCCTGCCGGGAAGGTGTATCCGGTCTTTATAGTTGAGATTTGCTCTTTTTGTATGCAAATGCTTTTCTAAGGGGCCGCTTCCAGCAATCACCAAAGAAAGTTGAGGAATGTACTCCATGGCATCCATCAGTTTTTCGATGCCCCTGCCGGTGTTTATTGCTCCCTGATACAAAACAAACGGTTGATCAGGTTTTACCGGGGCCTTGTCCTGGTTTGCAGCAGGTGTTTTAAATGGAAGATTGCGGATTACAACAGCTTTTGCCCCATGGTGCTCGTGGTAATAGGCTGCAATGTGTTCTGAAACGGTAAACACATGTTTGACGCGGGGAATAAGCAGCTTTTCAAACCACCTCCACACGGATTTGACAAAGGGTTTGTTTTGTATTTCCGGCACTTCTGAAAACAACTCATGGCTGTCGAATACCACATGTTTCCTGCGTAATCTCGATGCCAGAAATCCTGCCGGCAAGCTGTCCATGTCGCATGAGAGCACAATATCCCATGAACGAAACAAAAGAAAAAATAACAACCGGAGGTTGTAGGCGGCGTAAAATAAGCATCCCCGGTTGAACATGAATTTTAAGCGCTTTATTGGGTAAGGCCTGGAAATGTGATGTGATTCAGGTAAAATCCGCCCCAGGAGACATACATCATAACCATGTTCACTCAGAGTGAGAGCGGTTTTGTGCATGCGCTGATCGGCTTGCAAATCATTGGTTACCGTTATGTATATCTTTTTCACCGGGTGATTTTTAGCAAATTTCCAAAATAAATAAAATTATTCAATATATTATTTGCTACTTTTGTTAAAAATAACAAATGAAAAAGATTACAGGCAATAATTATCTTTTTTTTGAACCATTAAGAAATTAAGGGCATTAAGCATTTCATTAAGGGATTTCTTAATGCGCTTAATTCCTTAACTATCTTAATTTATTTATGTTCAAAAAGCCGGTAATACTCCGAAATAATTTTATCATAAGATATTATGAGTTTAAATATGTCAACGATATAAACAATAAATTTAATAACTTTTTAAACTGAACATAACAAATTCATTTATGCAAACGGATTTTTCACTGAAAGATTACAACAGTTTTCATTTTGATGTCAAAACACGGTATTTTGAAACCGTTGAAGACATCGCAAGTCTTAAAAATGCCATAATTAACGGAGCGTTTGACACTGATAACCTGTTTATACTGGGAGGTGGTTCCAATGTGTTTTTCAGAGAGAATTTTCATGGACTTGTGCTGCATCCGGTGGAAAAGGAAATCGAAATTATTGAGGAAAATGAAAGGTCCATTGTGCTGGAAGTCAGTGCCGGGTATGATTGGGATGAATTTGTGGCATGGACAGTAGAAAAAGGGTATTGCGGATTGGAAAATTTGTCGCTTATTCCCGGCCAGGTTGGAGCTGCCCCGATTCAAAACATTGGCGCTTATGGTGTGGAAGTGAAAGATTACATCACCCTGGTGAAAGGCATATATCTTGACACCGGCGAAGATTTTGAAATACCTGCTGAAGCTTGCCGTTTTGATTACAGGGATTCCATATTTAAACATGAACTCAGAGGGAAGGTGTTTATTTCCCACGTGCAGCTCAAATTAAATAAAAAGCCGGATTTCAACATTTCATACGGGCAATTGAGTGACCTACTCAACGGAAAAGAACTCACACAACAGGCCATACGGAATGCTGTCATAGATATCAGGGAAGAAAAACTTCCCGATCCGGATGTCATTGGAAATGCCGGCAGCTTTTTTAAAAACCCGGTTGTGCAGAAATCCCAGTACGAATTCATCAAAAGTCAGTATCCGGATGTAAAAGCTTACCCTGCTGCTGATGACATGCTGAAACTACCCGCTGCATGGATGATTGATAAAGCCGGATGGAAAGCCTATCGTGTGGGTGATGCCGGTGTGCATTCCAAACAGCCGTTGGTGCTTGTGAATTATGGCATGGCTTCACCAGCTGATATTATGTCTCTGGCAGAACAAATCAGAAAAGATATATTGTTTAAATTTGGCATTGAGCTGGAAATGGAAGTGCGGCTGGTGTGATGATGTGAGCATATAATAATTATTTCCCGAAACCACCATTTTTTTGGAGGCGATGGTTTTGCCATCGGCAACGAGGTAGTAACCCAACTTGAAAAAATTGGACTATAAAACTATCATTGAAAAAATATTTAAAATTTTTAAAATGCAGAATAACAGATAGATACTCAAATTCGTCAAT
>CAZGPW010000083.1:0-2375 GCA_964527535.1 uncultured Bacteroidales bacterium | reverse complement strand
CATGGTATTGAGTTTTTTCAGGGCAATGTTTTGTTCATAAGAATACTTCCAATAATTTGAGCTCCTTGCATATTTTGAAGCATATTGCAATTTTATTTTCGGGTCTTTTTTCATCTCTTTACGTAGTATGTCTATTTTGATGCTTCTGATGTTGTATCGCCATTTGTTCACTACCTCCATAGTTTCTTTAAGTCCATAGGAAGTCATGTAACGATCTGTACCTCCGGGGAAGCCCATTACCATGGAAAAGTCTCCTTCTTCAATGCCTTTGATGGAAACCGGCAGGTGGTATTTGGGTTCCAGCGGTACATTATCTTCGCTATAGGTAGCTGCAGTACCATCAGGCGCAGTGTAAATTCTAAAAATGGAAAAGTCCCCTGTATGCCTGGGCCAACTCCAGTTGTCGGTATCGCCACCAAACTTGCCTATATCTTCGGGTGGAGCCCCAACTAAACGCACATCTTTGTAAATTATATGTACAAACAGGAAATATTGGTTGTTATCGAACATGTCAACAACGCGTGCCTTGTAATTGTTCCCTTCTTCTGCTTTCTCAATAAGCTCATCTGACACTTTGCTTATGGCTTTATTTCTTTCGCTTTCGGTCATTTCTTCGGTAACATCATTAAGCACTTTGTCAGTTACATCTTTCATTCTTACCATGATTGAAGCTGTAGTGCCTTCATTGGGAAGCTCTTCATCAAGCGATTTTGCCCAGAAACCATCCCTCAGGTAATCATGTTCCACGGTTGAATGTTCCTGAATCATTTCATATCCACAATGATGGTTTGTAAAAATCAGGCCTTTATCAGAGACAATGCCTGCAGAGCAAAAATGACTAAAAGGCATTCCTTCGTTGCCAAGGCCAACAATGGCATCTTTCATACAAGCCTGATTCACACTGTAAATATCTTCAGGTGTCAACTTAAACCCTTGTTCTTTCATTTCTTCATAATTCTTTCCTATCATGGAAAGCAGCCACATTCCTTCACCTGCAAATGTATTCAGCGAAGAAAACAGCAGAGTGATGCATAAAATAATGCCGAGAATACGTTTCATACTTATTGAATATTAAATTTGTAAATAATTATCCTGATTTTTGTAAAGCTCAAATATACATTAGATTTTTGAATTTCGAAAAAGACAGTATGTATTTTACTTAAAAAAGTATTAATGAAACAAGAATTGCGAAATATTTCAGAGGCTGAGATCAAAAAATGGTTAATCACCCAAAATGAGCCATCATATAGATATAAACAGATTGATGCCTGGTTGTGGAAACATGGTATTGACGATATTTCCCAGATGCAAAACCTTCCGGGGACACTTAAAGAAAAACTTGAGGCGGATTTTTACCTTGATACCATTCGTGAAACAAAAACTGTAAAAAGCCAGGACGGCAGTATTAAAGTAGCGTTTTTGCTTTCTGACAACAGGTTTGTTGAGGGTGTGCTTATACCATCGGGAAAACGCATTACAGCCTGCATTTCCACCCAAGTTGGATGCCGGCTGGGATGCCGGTTTTGTGCAACAGGCAAGATGGGGTTTGTGAGAAACCTGCATGCAGGAGAAATATACCTCCAGGCCTGGAAACTCAATGAGCTATCCAAAGCAGAATACGGCAGGCACTTAAGCAATGTCGTGGTGATGGGAATGGGAGAGCCGCTGGATAATTATGAATATACCGTCTATGCATTAAGGAAAATTATTGATGACAATGGGATGGGAATGAGTCCCAGGCGAATTACAGTATCAACTGCAGGATTGCCCGTTGAAATAAAAAAGCTTGCTGACAGCGGGCTTAATACACAGCTTTCTATATCCCTGCATTCTGCTGATAATGAAACAAGAAGCAGGATTATGCCCATAAACAATAAACATGACCTTCATGTTTTGGCAAAGTCTTTGCTATATTACCATCAACAAACCAAAAAACGGATAAGTTATGAATATATATTGTTTGACAAGCTTAATGATACTGTACCGGATGCTAAACAATTAGCGGAATTTGTAAAAATCACCCCCTGTAAAATCAACCTTATTGAATACAACACAGTGGATGGCAGTGGATTTGAAAAAGCAGGCAAAAAAAATACTCAGCAATTTATTGAGTATTTAGAAAGTAAAAATTTAGTGGTAAATTTAAGGCACAGCAGGGGGGATGATGTAAATGCAGGATGTGGACAGCTGGCAAATAATTTTTAGACAGGTTCATTTTAGCTTCAAAAAATTTACTAAATGAAAAATAATTGATATTTTAGCGAACTAATTAAGTAAAACCGAAAATAAATCATAAGACTATGAAACGTATCGCATTAATTTTTACCGGAATGTTATTTGTTACCTTTTACAGCACTGCCCAGCCTGTAAATTGT
>CAZGPW010000082.1:0-19598 GCA_964527535.1 uncultured Bacteroidales bacterium | reverse complement strand
TTTTTCATTCAGTAAACCAGGATTAAGGCTGTTATAATCAATAACCGGCCTTTTGTATTTTTTCTCAAGGTCATGTTTGAATGATGGTGATGCAATTTCTTTGTCTGATTTGTTATGAACAAGCAAATATGGAATATCCAACCTGGTAAATTCAGCAATGATTTTTTCTTCGGGCTTTCCGAAAGTGTTTTTACACAACACAAGTATAGCCAGGTCAATCAGTTTAAGCGATTCATAGCTCTTTCGGATGCGCAGACTACCAAGATTCCCGATATCATCAATACCGGCGGTATCAATGAATATCACAGGCCCGAAGCCGGTAATTTCAATGGATTTTTTTACCAGGTCGGTGGTTGTCCCTGCAACATCACTCACAATTGATACCTCCTGACCTGCCAGGCTATTTATGAGGGAACTCTTGCCATAGTTGCGCCGGCCATATATGCCAATATGTACTTTATTCTCTCTTCCCTGGGCCATAATTCACATATAAAAGAAAAAGATATACAAATAAGCCGCTGATTTGTTCTTGCAAGTATTATCAAAACCTCCCTGAAAATTTACTTTATAAGGATTTAAACCAGTCCTGAAAATAATGTCCAACCAGTGGGACCTCTTTCATTTCTCCCTGTGCAGCTGCAATCAGGCTGATAAGCCAGAAAACAAACACAGCAATTGATAACAACCAACCGATGATGGGAATCCAGGCCAAGATCAATCCGGCAAGGAAAAGCCCCAGCAACTGGCGAATATAAAAGCTGGCAAATTCGTTTTTTTCATTGCTGTTAATTACCAACGCAATGATCCAACCGATCAGTGTGATGTGTGCAATAATAGCTGTTGTTTTTCCATCCATCGCTTATAAAATTTTTGAATTAAACATACACAAAAGAAACCAAATCTTTAGCAAAAACCAAATCTTTGAAAGAAAGATTTTATTATATCTGTAATTATAACAACACCTTTCAATAACTTCATCCGGGGCTCATATCAACAAGCAAAACCTAAGTTTCATTTAAGGGGCCTTCTAATAATTCTTTTCTTTCAAGAAACAAATGTAATGAATGAGATGCAAGGCACAAATTTTTCTGAATAGCCATAGCTATTTAGAAAAATTTTAACGCAGGCAGGTTGTTTATTATGTTTGTTCCCGTAGGGTTTTCAGCGTTTCTCATATACTGCTTCAAATTTTATTGCATTATCCCGATAGTGCTGCAAAAATTTTCATTGTCTATGAAAAACGCTGAAAATCTTGATGCGAAAGAATTATTAGAAGTCCCCTTAATTCTTCCGGTATCAGATTGTGTTTAATGGCATCAGTATGGATATGATAGTTCACTTTAGCCAGGTATCGTTGAAAATTCCATTCCAGGTTTTTGCGTGTGCTTTCTTCTTCTTTTAGCCTTTTAAATTCCTTAATAAGGTACACTTTAAATGCAGGTGAAATCCACATCCCAAATTCAAAAGCGATATCGGGATGCGCATAGGTACCACCATACCTGCCGGCTTTAGACTGAATGCCGATAGCATTGGTTTTATTTACCCATTCTTTTACACTTATTTTATAACTATTAAGACCCGCCTGTGATTTAATTGTGGCAAATTCGCCATAATTAAAATCAGGATTGTTTACCGATTCCCATATACCAAGAAATTCTACAGTATTGCGGTTTCTCAACCAATCTGCAATAAAAAAATCCCCATCCTTGGCTTTTAACATATCTGTTATGGATATGTATTCATCCTGGGAAATTGTAATTGTTTTGCCTTTAACAACAATGTGTTTGTTTTTCTTTGTCATGTGATGAGTTCCTTTAAAAACTATACTTATTCAGTTTCTCATTCAAATGCTGCCTCAGTGTTTCAGGTTTTGTTCTTTATGGGCAGAGCTGTTCTGTAATAGTTTTTTAATTTCCCGGTCAAAATCCGATTCATAATGCCTGTCCTGAATGATCCTGTATTTATCATATTCCGCTTCGGCTTTAAGCTTAGCCTCCAATGCACTTACTTGTCCTTTGTCTTTTAATACCGGGTAATCGGACAACTCCAGGAATTTATCAAGGTAATGAACCCAGTCTTTCATGTTCATTACTATGCCTTGTTGTGCGCGGTTTTCAGCCAGATCGAGATAAGCGGTTACCAGCCGTTCCATTTGTTTCAGATGCTCTTCTTCAAGATAGTTTTTAGCAAAGCATACATCTGATTTTAATATTTTACCATCAGGAGCATATTTCCAGGTTTTCAGACCCATATATAACTTCTTTGCATCTGCTTCGGAATAGATTATTTCAGCAGCCGTTTTTCCTTGTATTGCCCAATGCAGTTTGTTTTGAACCGTAGCAAAAAATTCTTTGGTTGTTTCATCGTTTTTGTCATAATCTGCCGATAGTGAATAAATATCCGTAATTTTCTGGTAAAAACGCCGTTCACTCAGGCGTATTTCACGGATACGCTCCAGCATATCATCAAAATAGTCTTTACCAAAATGCTTCATTTGCTTCAACCGCTCATCATCCATTGCAAAGCCTTTGATGATGTATTCGTGCAGAATTTCTGTGGCCCATTTTCTGAATTCTGTTGCGCGGTGGGAATTTACCCGGTAGCCAACGGCAGTAACAGCACGCAGGTTGTAAAACTTCACTTCCCTTTCCTGGACTTTCCCTTTAACTGCGCCATGTTGAGTGGTGTGTGCAAAATTTGCACATACCACTTTTTCATCTAATTCGCCGGTTTCAAATATTTTTTTCAGATGCTTGGTAATCACCGTTCTGTCTTTTTCAAACAATACCGACATCGCTTTTTGTGTCAGCCACAGCGTATCGTTTTGAAAATACACTTCCACATTTACCTTACCGGTTTCTGTCTGGAAAATAACAAAATTCTCTATTTTTTGTAATTCATTTTTTGCTGTCATCGCTTATGTTGATTTAGACAAAAATCTGTATATTTCTCTTTTTCATGTGATGAGTTCCTTTAAAACCTATGCCTTCTCAGTTTCTCATTCAAATGCTGCTTTTGTTTTTCGGGCTTTATTCATCCATATCAGAACTTTTATTGAATAGTTTTTTAATTTCCCTGTCAAAATCCGATTCAAATGATTTATCCTGGATTGGCCGGTATTTTTCAAATTCACTTTCTGCAAATTGTTTGGCTATTTCCGCAGTTACTTTTCCTGAATTTTCTAAAATATCTTTATCATTAAATTTAAGAAAAGCATTAAGTTTTTCAGACCAGTCTTTCATGGTCATAGGAATCGCTTTCTCTGCCTGATCTTCGGCATAATCAAGGTACATCGTTACAATTCTGTTGAGGGTCTTGATTTCTTTTTCGTTCAAATAATTTTTAGCAATACTCACATCAGATTTAATAATTTTTCCATCAGGAGCATGTTTCCAGGTACTCAATCCCATATTATCTTTTTTGTGATCTGCTCTTTTAGTGATCAATTCCGCAGCAGTTTTACCATGTGTGGCAAAGTGCATTTTATTCTGCACCGTAGCAAAAAAACTTTTAGTAGTTGGAGATTTAAGGTCGTAATCTATTGCGGTAGCATAAATGTCAGTTATTTGCTGGTAGAAATTTCTCTCACTCGCCCGTATATCACGGATTTGGAGAATAAGGTCTCTAAAATACGTTTTGCTTAAATAAGCACCGTTTTTCAATCTAACCTCATCCAAAACATATCCTTTGAGGGCAAAATCTTTCAAAACCTTATTGGCCCATATTCTGAAATTTGTTGCTTCCTGTGAATTAACACGAAAACCCACTGCAATGATAGCTTCTAAATTATAATGCTCTACATCTCTGGAAACCTCTCTATTGCCTTCCTTTTGAACTATTCGAAAATTTCGAACAGTTGACTCATAATTAAGCTCTCCCGAATTAAATATCTCCTTCAGATGATAATTAATTGTGTTTACTTCTACTCCAAACAACTTGGCAGTAAGCTTTTGAGTGAGCCAAACGTTCTCATTTTCAATCCGCACATCAATGGTATCTTTGCCACTCTGCTTTTTAAAAATAAGAAACTCAGCAGTACTATTTCTTATCGGAAGTTTTTTTGCCATAATAAGTATGCTATTTAGTGTCCGTCAATAGAGTCAAGTGTCTGAGCTATAATGTTCGAGTTCAAGGCTTGCAAAGTATTGGTAACCAGGAGTTTACTGACGTAAATGACTGGGTACCAATGCGAGCGTAACGCAGAAATCGGACATTATAGACAGACACTATAAAAATACGTAGATTTTTCAACTATATCAAGACCGTTTCTAAAATCTATGCTTTCTCAATTTCTCATTCAAATGTTCCCTCAGCTTTTCGGGTTTTATAATTTTCACTTCATCCATCAGCCCCAGCGCAAAGCGGCTGATGCCTTGCAAACCAAATAAATCGGCCTGAAACCGGTATTTATCATCGGCAAGCTGCACAATGTGTTTTTCAGAAAGCGGGTATTCTTCTTTCAGCAAACTCGCGGCCCGCAGGCCCATTTCAATTACCACCTGCACTTTCTCCCCGCCGGCCATTCTGAAAACATCCGTTTTGGTGGCATTGTGCTTGTCTTTATGCTGCCACATCCTTTTCTGCATGTCCACGCTGCCAATTCTGGAAGTTTTAAACAGTCTATTTGCCTGTTTATCCACATCGTAACACCACACCGACACGTAATTGGTGGTGAATTCTACCGGCTCCACAAGCCTGTCCGAAACCACAGAAGCGTTGGCTGAACAGTAATCTTTCAACACCACCTGACGCTTATTGTCAATGGCGATGATCAGGTTCCTGATGTTTTTGCCCTGCACCTGGTTAATGATGTTTTCTGTCACAAACCGGGCATCGTATAAGGCATACAGCTTATTGACAATGCCCTGTTTTATCTGGTTGTTAGAATCAACCGCGTGAATGGCCTGTTGCAGCAGGTACGACTCTTCTTCGCTGAAATGCAGCAATTTGCTCAAATCCTTGTATGCCCGGCAATCGTGAATCAAGCTAAACCTGTCTCCGTTTTTATCCAGGATAAAGCCCACTTGTTTAAACAAGTTGAAATACCTATAGACGGTGCGCTGGGTGATGTCAAACTGCTCGCTCAACTGTTTGATGGTTTTGCCGTAACTGCTATCAAGCGCTATCAGGATTTGTAACAAGCGCCGTAATTTGTGTTGTTCTGTCATGCTATTGGCTATTTTTTAGCAAAATAGCAAGAATATTTCATGTGACAAAACCGCCTGTGATAATTTTTTGGATTGTGTTTTTCAGGGCAGCGGGAACATGGTTGCTGTCCTTATACATGGTCTCTGCCTCCTGCCTTAATCTGGCCTGCAGCTCGCTGGTTGTTGCATGCTGCCCGGTCAGGAGTTTCCTCCGGTCACTCTGCCGGGCAGGCTAACAACACAGCGCCATGCAGGCCAGGATACCGGCATACGGCAGGCTGCAGCAGAAAACCTTATACATGTCCCGTAAAAACCATAGAACGAATATTGCCAATTGATGTTAGAGAGTGCTGAGGCAGTCTAAAAAGCCTTTGCCTTGTCACCAATACACAAATATTTGAAGCTGAACAAGAATCTGCCTTTTTACATTTTTGTGTATTTATGGGATTATTCATTTTTTTAGACTGGACTCATTTCGCCTGCCTGCTATGCCTTATTAGATTAAATGATTTGACGGAAGATTTTTATTGCTAACCTTATGTGAATTCCTATGTGTTCTACTGTGCCTATGTGGTTCCACCTTGAGACGCTTCCAGAATTTTTGAACTACAATAGCACACAGTAGATTCACATAAATAAGAAATTTCAATCAACACTTTAAAAAAATATTGCTATGGTTTTATCATATGTAATCCTGCTTGAAGCAATGTTAGTAGCGTCCACATCCTGTAAAATACAAACAACAGATAAAAAGCCGGTTAAAAACAACCCATTTAATTGGCACTATAAACTTAAAAATAATACCAAGCAGCTAATGGTTAAATTTGCAGTAAAACCAAAATATTGTATCTTTATATTTCTAAATCATTGTACACTATGGAAATTTTCAGCAAAAACGATGTCCTTTCCCGCATTTTGAATCAGCACGTGGAACTCATTCCTGTCGTCAACCGTTTTGGTATCAAGCTTGGCTTACAAAACAAAAACATAAACACGGTGTGCAGCGAAAACAACGTAGATCCCGCGTTTTTCCTGACGATCATCAATGCATATCAGCACCGCGATTATTTTCCCGAATCTTCCTTGCGGTCATTTTCGCCCCTGCTCATTGTGGAATACCTTAGAAAAACACATACATACTACCGGGATTACATTTTACCACGCACCAAACGCATGCTTGAAGGAATTTTACAAAGCTGTAAGGGCGATTGCGAAGAATTGAAGCTCATCAAAGCCTTTTACCGCAAATACGAAGAGGAATTGATCCATCACCTCGACAACGAAGAAAACAATGTGTTTCCTTACATCGAAAACCTCATCAATCATCACAACACGCAGGGACATTGCTATTCCATTGAGAATTTTGAAAAAGAACACTCCAACGTGGACGTCAAAATCAACGACCTGAAACAACTGATCATAAAATACATACATCCCTCCTACGACATGAATCAATGCAATGAATTCCTGGCACTGCTTTCCCGCTTCGAAAAAGACCTGAAAGACCATGCCCGCATTGAGGACAACGTGCTTGTTCCTATGGTGAAACAAATTGAAAAACAGCAGAACCATGCATAACAGGATAGTTGTCATACACAGATCGGATATAATACGCAAAGGGATTGAAGCTATCGTAAGGGAAAATTTTCAATGCCCTGTAAAAACATACCCGGCGTTCAGCAAACGATTGTCGCACCACAGCGCTAACACCCACGTTCTCATTATGGCAGATGAGGAAAACGCAAAAATGATACAAGACGCTTCCCTCCACACCAAAAAAAACATCACATTGCTTGAGATCACTGATCAAAAGGCTGCAACACACGAAAACCAGGTAAGCATTCACATGGACGTGGAATTCTTAAGTGAGAAAATTCAGCGGGTGTTTACTGGCGACTCCGTGGACAAAAAGCTTTCATCTGCAGGTGAGCTGAGCTGCCGGGAGCGCGAAATTCTTGCCCTGGTAGCCAAAGGATATGCCAACAAAAAAATTGCTGACTCCCTGTTCATCAGCCCGCATACGGTGATATCCCACCGGAAAAACATCACCGAAAAACTGGGCATTAAAACCATATCCGGCCTCACCGTATATGCAGTCATCAACGGCATCATTGACCTCGGGCAGATCAGCAGGGATGACCTGATTTAATCAAATCATTTATACTTTTAATTTTTGTCCGTGAATGAAATGATGAGTTTTCATATAAATCCTTGACAAATGAACATTTTAGTTGTATCATTGTTAAATGGTACAGTAATCTTTAACATACTAACACTTTATTTAATGAAAATCATTTATACCTTCTCAATAGTTTTACTGTTGGTCATTGCCGCTTCTGCGCAGCAAATATCAAACAACGATTTTGAAAATTGGATAACCGAAGGTGATTATGAAATACCTGAAGGTTTTGAAACCAGCAATGAAGCTTCTTCTCAATGGGAAAACACGCTCACACTGGAAAAAACAGACGATGCGTATTCGGGTAACTGGGCCGTTAAGCTCACAGCCAAAAACCTGTTGCTTGATTTCATTTCACCCGGTTTTCTGACAACCGGCAGATTTGAATTCGACCTGTTTTCTGAAAGTGCCGAATTGTTTGGTGGGACCTTTTTTCCATACAGGCCCGAAAAAATCAGCGGCCATTATAAATACTTCCCTGCTACTGAAACGGATAAATGCGTGGTTGGAGCATTTTTGTTAAAATACAACGGAAATGAAATCAGTGATACGGTTGGCTATGCAGAGTTTTACGGCACCGATACAGTTTCTGAATACAGCTTTTTTGAAACAAATTTTCAGTACAGCAGCAGTGAAACACCTGATTCGCTTCAGCTAACGGTCATTTCAACCGATTTTGAGACTCCTGTGCCGGAATCTCAAATGTTTATAGATAACATATCCATAGAAATGCCCACCGGACAGAAAATTGACATGATAAATAAGGGCACAGAGATTTATCCCAATCCATCTGCTGGTATCATACACATAAAAAACTCAGAAAACGCCCTAATAAGTATTTTTACCATGGATGGGAAGCTTGTCCATACCTCTCAGGCAAAGAGCAATCTTCATCGGGTGGATTTAAGTGGCTTACCAAAAAGCGCGTATATTATAAACGTCAAAAGCAAATCTTATGATAAAGGCCAGGTTATATACCTTCATTAATATTGTGATTGTTATGCTGATTGCAGGGGTTTCAGCCTGTGAGGATCCGGACGATACCGGCAATGACAATGAGGACAACAACCTTGATGATGTCAACATTGAAGCCCTGTCAGATGGCGATTTTGAAAACTGGAAAACCCATACCGAAGGGGAGGTTTCTTACGAAGTGCCTGCCAGTGACTGGTGGGGATCGCTTAACATGCTCAAAACACTGGGCAGCCCTGTCACAATGACAAAATCAGAAAATGCACACAGCGGCAATTTTGCAGTCAGGCTTGAAACCATTAACTGGGGAGATGAACTGATCATTCCCGGCATCATTGCAGCAGGTTACTTCGACCCTGACCAACCAATATCAGAAAACCTTATGCTTGGTCGTCAATTTACCCGTAAACCCGACATGCTGAGGGGATTTTTCACCTATGATCCGGCCACACAGGATACCGCCATTTTTTACTCCAACCTCACACGCTATAACACCGAAACCAACCAAAGAGATACCATCGCGGAAGCTGACATGAGCATCACCGACAGCATCAGTACCTATCAACAATTTGAAATGACTTATACATATTACCTGCCGGATGTGGAGCCTGATACCATAAACGTCCTGTTTCTCACAAGCATATCAGGCCAGGAATTCCTCGGGCACCCCGGAAGCACCCTGCACATTGATGATGTCGAACTGGTTTTTCTGAACGATGATTAAATCCATCACCATAAGCATATTGATGCTGATCTTGCCTCTATCTGTTTTTGCACAATCAGACAACTATAACGGATTTTCAGCAGGCATCAATTACGGGGGAGCTGTGCCTACTGAAATGGACACTGCCGATTACGGGGCAGGCCTGCCAGGGGCAGTAGCCGGCTTGGAATATCGCATAACGCTTAACAGCCATTTTTCCCTGTTTCCTTCGCTGTTGTATGATTTCAGGCGATTTAAATATGGCACCGTGCAAAAAAACGATACCGTCGTGGAGGTGGATATTACCAACAACGGAAATTACGTTGACGTACCAACCTATTATACAGTGGATGTAGAAGGAAAATCTGTGATGCATCAGTTGGATATCAGGCTACCGTTTCACTGGCATATCAACACTTGGAGCAGCATACACCTTGGGGTTTACGGATCATGGATTATGGCAGGAAAAGATGAAACCACAGCAACCGTCCAAATTGGCGAAGGCAGCATCATTGATGATATCGTGGAAGAAAGCAACGCTTTTGATGACATCAATCGGTATGAAACCGGTATCATACTGGGCGGAAGTTTTCACATCAACAAAGATATGCTGATCAGCATTGAAGGAATACGCTCCCTGACGCCCTATTATAAAAAAGGGTATTATGCAGAACTGAACGAAGGAAAAGAGGTCAAATTTTACCAAACCTACGGCATGATCCGCCTGTCCTATTTTTACTAAAAATCCCGGAACAAAACCATCTCCAACCTCACCGTACATGCAGTCATCAAAGGCATCATAAACCTCGGGCAGATCAGCAGGGATGACCTGATATAATGACAGGCCATAATGTTTTGAAATTTACGATTATATTACTTTTTTTGTATCTGATGATAAAATACGGACAATGTTCTGTAATGGAAAACAAATAGATGTAAACCATGAAATCTGCTAAATTATGAAAAAAATACCAACACTTGTTTTATCCTTGTTTGTATGCATTTTTACACTCAATGCCCAGCAAATTTCTTTCACATTTACGGCAAACCATAGCTGTGAGTATGCGCCTTTAGACAGTGTTGTGGTTGAAAACCTATCACAAGGCGGAGATACGGTATTGTATTATCCCGATACAGTATTAAACATGATTTCGACCGATGTTGATAAGCAAACCGGGATGCATAATAATTTTTACGTGTCGCATAATTACCCCAATCCATTTTCATCACAAACAAAGATTGATATTTTTGTTCCCGAACAGGACAATTTTACCATCAGTGTTTTTGATATAACAGGCAGGCAGGTTACCACTTATGAAAACAGTCTGGAAAAGGGGATGCATAATTTCACCTTCACTGCAGGAAACAATAAAAACTATCTGTTATCAGTAAATTCAACAAAATATGCACAAAGAAAGCTGATGATAAGCGTAGGTGCCGATGATAATCCGGAAGCAAACCTCACATATAATGGTATTATCCCGGAAAAGAGAGCAATGCAAAAATCCTCAAGGTCATATTTTGCTTATGAAGTGGGTAATGAGTTGAAATTCAATGGGTTCGTTGACGGAGGTTTTTTGGAGATTAACGACACCCCTTTATCGGATAAGGTTTATATGTTTGATATAAATTGTCCTTTCTCGGTGTGTGGCGAAGATGAGATTGTTGATGTTACAAATCCCACTACAGGGGATACCTGGATGGACCGTAACCTTGGTGCTTCACAGCAGGCAACCGCTTCCGATGATTACCAGGCTTATGGAGCTTTATTTCAGTGGGGACGTTCAAGTGACGGGCACGAATGCATTACGTGGACAAGTTCAAATAACGGATCGTGTGACAGTAGTACTACAAGTGATCTTAGCTCTTCAGATGATCCAGGACATAGTTTATTTATTACTACTGGTTCTGATGCAAATGAAGATTGGCGTTACCCTCAAAACAACGATCTGTGGGATGGTATAAGTGGCATCAACAACCCCTGCCCTGAGGGGTATCGTTTACCCACTGCAACAGAATTAGATAACGAGTGTACATCCTGGGCAACAGATAACGCAGCTGGTGCTTATGCCTCCCCGCTAAAATTTCCTGTTGCCGGCAACAGATACAGCGGCAATGGTTCGCTGTACAATACCGGCTCCTACGGTTATTATTGGAGTAGCACAGTGGATGGAACAACCTCCAGAATTCTGCGTTTCGCCGGGTACATGGGTGCCGGGATGTACAGCTACCCCCGTGCCTATGGCTACTCAGTTCGCTGCATTAAGGATTAACCCGATTGAATAGCAGTAAAGCTGATCCCGCTCTGCGGGTTTCATTCGGGTTAGGTGCGCACAGACGTGGATTCAGGTTTCCAAACCTCCTCTTCTGATACCAGGTTGCGTTCTAATCGGTTCAGGGCACTCCCTCTCCAGCCTCCGGTCTTCCGTCTCCGTTCTCCCCCAAACAAAAACTCACCATTCACAATCATCTGTGGCAATCTCAAAACCCTGCATTTATTATGGTAGCTAATGATATATTATCAGGAAATAATTACAGGATAATTGGTGGCCTTAAGGCATAAAACATTAGCCGTTGCTAACGGTTGCGAACGATTTTGTTGTTGATAATCAACTACATAAAATTTAACATAATATGGGATTTTGAGGGGTTTTGCATGCTCAGAAACAATAAAATTAACTCGTGGTGGTAATGTTTTGCGTTAGGGATGTGGAGGGTGGCCGCTTTTCTGCGGCCAGACCCCCGTTTTTTTTCAAAAACGGTGGCCGTCAGCCCGGAGCAGCCCGACCCGCAGCAGCATGGTATCACTTTAACAGGTGGTGCCTTCTGTATTGACTGTGAGGTTTTTACTAAAATATGCTGCATGCGTGCTGCGGCGGGGAACGCCCACATCATAAAAAAATGTCTAATCCCGCCTGACGCATCTAAAATAATTATATGTGCTTTTTAAATTGCCGGTTTGTGTACCATCGGTGAAATCCTGCACCCAGACGTTTTCTTCGTCATACTCCGTGCTGCTCCAGTAATAATTTTCTTCAAAGCTGCCCAGGGTATCTTTTTGCTGATAGATGGCGTTGAGCTCGTCTTTTGATGGCAGATACCAGTCATCATAACCATAGGCGGTCATGGTATCGCAAATATAAGCAGCGTAACTACCCCCGCCGAATACATTTACAATGCTGTCTGTATTGGGCTTTCCGTTGGTAAGCGATGTAGCGCCAAAATTCCCATCGTAAGGGTATTTGCACCAACTTGTGGTTAATGAATTTATATTTTTGGGATACACGTAGAGGGTTTCGTTATTATACTCCACCTCCACCGGTTTGTCGGCCATGTAGGTATAATTTGGCTCAATCCTTTCTTCATCATCCAGACAGGCTGCAAACAGCATCAACACGGGCAATATGAGCATCAGTTTTTTCATGAATTAACGTTGCATTTTTTTTATCATGTTATCACTAAAAAACAGCCCGGCACTGAGGTAAAAAACGTTATCCACTTCCGTATTTATCCAGTATTCTGCACCAATTTTCAAAAAGCCCAGCGGGATGTCTATGCCAAACACAAGGGACGTGTATCCATCGGAATAGGCCACCGGGGTGGTGAAGTATTCTCCTTCGCTGATATCATAGTTGTATCCGTCAATACTGAAATAATCGTGTTTTGCCTGATAGACATGTTGGTAGGTTTTTGATTTTCTTGCACCGATGCCTGCATGAATTGCAAACGGAACAGGAAAGGCGAACTGATATCCGGCCTGAAAGCTGAACACGCCGTTGCTGTATTCTTTCATTGCAGAGAAATCGTAATCGTTGTCGCCGAGATAATACCTCCCCACCGGCGTATAACCATCGATATCATTGACCATAATGCCATAGCAATTGTGGCTGATATCACCACCGTAGGGATTTGGTTGTGCAGGAAGACCAAAAGACGATGAGAGATACACCCTATCCAGAAACAAAGCGATGCCAAAACTCCCAAAGCTGCCAAAGCCAACGTCCTTGCCGTTACCTACTTTGACGTCCATGCTGTAACCGCTGACAAGTTTTATCTCATCCAGTTGCACCGCAATTTGATTGTCTTCAGGCAATTTTTCCAGCTCAATGGTTTTATCCCTGTACTTGTTTTTTGTGAATTTTATCGTGGTGTTTTTGTTTGTCAATACAAGGGTTGCCGGTGTTTGTCCCTGGTGTTTTCCGTTGATGTAAATGTCAGCGCCTGCCGGGTTGGATGTGATGGATATTTCCCTTTGGATACTGAAATCAAAAGAAGAAATTCCATTGGGTTTTATTTCAATGGTTTGCTGAACGGAATCCATCCCTTTGACGACTTCGACATTGTGTTCGCCAAAAGACAGGTTTGTGGTCAGCGGTGTTTTTCCCTTCATCTCATCGTCAATGTACACAAATGCATCGCCGGGAACGCTGTTGATGGTAATTTCTTTGCCCTTGTCAAGCGTGGTATTTATTTCCAGGGTTTCATCTTCTTTGATGGTAATATGTTTGGAAAAACTTGCATACCCGGGTTTACGCAGTTCCATCTCATATTCACCAATCAGCAAGTCTTTTATTGTTTCCGGTGATGTCCCGTATTTTTCATTGTCCAGGTAAATCTCAGCCGCTATAGGCATAGACATAACATCTAAGCTACCTGTTTTGCCTTTAAGCTCAATCTCAAGGTTCTGGTCCTCTCCTGCCTCGATTTTTACTTGTTTCTCCTCATTGTAATACCTGTCTTTTTCTACTTTGACCGTGTAATACCCCGACAACAATCGGCCACTCCAGGTTCCATCGCCTTTTTTTTCATCGTCAATATAAATAACAGCATCCGGGTTGGTGGAAATCGTAAGTTTTCCAAAAGCTTTCCGCATTTCAAAAGCAATGTCTGTGACTTGATCGTCCTGCACCTTTATTTTTTTGCCTTGAGAATGGTACCATTTATCTCGCAACTGCACTATGTGGTTTCCTGATGATATATTTATAAGTGTATCCGGCGTGGTCTTTCCGGTGTTCTCATCATCGAGGTAAATTTTCATACCATTTTCAGGGGAGGATGTTACAGCGATTTGTCCAAAATTGGGTTTAAGTTTGATATTAAGTTGTTGTTTTTCATCTTTCAGTGTAACTTTGCCGGCAGCGGGATGAAACTTCGGGTATTCCACCCTGTATGTATATTCTCCCTCTTCGTATTTTCGTTGAAAGGGAGTTGTTCCAACCTGTTGCTCATTAATAAAAACAGTTGCTCCTTCAGGTTCGGAGCTAATGATAAGATACTGTGTTGGGATTATAACTTCTTCCACAGTGGTAACTACCCTGCCGGTTGTCAACACCATTTCATACACGGTAGCTTTATTAATGGGTTCGGGATAGACATAGTTTCTCAACACACCAAGCTCATCATGTTTGATGGTTATTTTACGTGAGCCGTAAGGCACATACACCCAGTACTCGCCGGTTTTCTTTTCCACAGCAGTGACGCCCAGGCTCCCGGCTTCAAATTTAAAGCCTTTTTCTGTGGTCACCACTTTAATCAGGGCAGCCACATCACCGTTTTGGTCAGTTACGGGATGATCTATCCTTGCATCCATGTCTTTCGGCAAGCATCGGAAGGATTTTACGGCAATGTCCTGTGCCGTCGCAGACAAGGCGAAAAACAGTGTAATGATGGCTATAAATCGGTACATTTTCCTGATTTTGTTGTAAAAATACAAAGATTTGCGGGGAAATGAAAATTGCAGGGCTAAAGCCCTTATTACTTCCTTTCACTTGCTTACCCAGACATGAAAGTCAGAGTTAAGCTGTTGCTCAACAGGCAGGGCTAAAGCCCATTTCTTCTTTTTTTATTTGCTTACCACGAGCTGAAGCTCGTGGTTAAGCAACCGCTTACTACTGGCATACGTCCTTAGTCAGGTTCTCACTATTTCATTCACCTGAAGCCTATTTACCCCCGAATTTACGTTGGCGTTTTGACTTGCTTACCCAGACATGAAGGTCAGAGTTAAACTGCTGCTCAACAGGCAGGGCTAAAGCCCATTTCTTCATGGATTGTTACCACTACGAGCTGAAGGTCGTGGTTATGTGATTGATGAATAACGCTGATTTGACGGATTGCCACTGATGAGCTGCCTGACGACAGCTTTTGGGTTTGCCTCTGATTGCACAGATTAACAAAGATTGTAGTCGAAGGAGGGTACGATAGCACCAATTCACGATGGGGTGATGAAACGAAAGCAAGATTGGCACGGATTTATCTGCGGGAATCTGTGTAATCTGCGGCAAATAATGATTACTTTTGTTCTAATGAAGATTGAGAAAAAGACTATGGAATTTTTGCCCACCAGCCGGAAAGAAATGGATGCTCTGGGGTGGAAACAACCGGACATCATACTGTTCAGCGGGGATGCCTATGTTGATCACCCTTCTTTTGGCACAGCCGTTATAGGGCGTATGCTTGAATCTGCAGGGTATAAAGTAGCCGTTGTTCCACAACCAAACTGGCAGGATGATCTCCGTGATTTTAAAAAACTGGGCACACCCCGCCTCTTTTTTGGTGTATCAGCAGGGAATATGGATTCGATGGTTAACCATTATACCGCTTTTAAACGATTGCGTCATGATGATGCTTACACACCTGGAAACCGGCATGGTGCCCGGCCCGATTATCCCACGATTGTCTATACCCGGATATTAAAAAAACTGTTTCCTGATGTTCCGGTTGTCATCGGTGGCATCGAAGCGTCTATGCGGCGTTTTACCCATTACGATTACTGGAATGACAAGCTGATGCCCGGCATATTACACCACAGCGGTGCCGACTGGCTATTGTACGGAATGGCAGAATACCCTGTGGTTTATTTAGCCAATGCCATAGACCAAAACAATCCTGACGACGTACATAACATACCCAATCTGCAGTATATCAGTAAAACACGGCCGGATTTTCCGGATGCTGAAGTACTGGCATCACATGAAACCTGCCTTAAAGACAAACAGGCATTTGCATCAAATTTTGTTGACATTGAGCAAAACGCCAATGAATTGGACAACAACCCCCTGATGCAATCTGTTGATGGAAGTTATCTTTTCACCAACCCTTCTATGGACAGGCTGAGTACAAAAAAGATGGATAAAATCTATAATTTACCATTCACACGTTTGCCTCATCCCCGATATAGGAACAAACCTGAAATACCGGCTTATACCATGATTCGTCATTCCATCAATATACACAGGGGATGTTTTGGAGCTTGTGCATTTTGTACGATTGCAGCTCATCAGGGGCGATTCATCAGCAGCCGTTCAGGAAAATCCATCATAAAAGAAGTACAAAACATCAAAGCCATGCCTGGTTTTACGGGGCATATTACTGATTTGGGCGGTCCTTCAGCCAACATGTATGGCATGGAACCCATTGATCTTGAAAAATGCAGAAAATGCAAAAGGCCATCCTGTATTTATCCTGCAATTTGCGATAACCTCAATACCAGCCACACAAAATTGGTGGAATTGTATGAAAAAGTCCGGCAGCAACCTTCTGTTAAAAAGCTGAGTATAGGGAGCGGAATACGGTATGATTTGGTTTTTAAAGCCCCTGAAACGCATAGGCAATCAGCAAACAACTATCTTGAGCAGGTGATACGGCATCATGTGAGCGGAAGACTTAAAGTGGCACCTGAACACACCGAAGATAAAGTGCTGAAAAACATGAGAAAACCTTCTTTTGACCTGTACCGGAAAATGGATGATTTTTTCAATAATATCAATGAAAAATACAAACTCAAACAACAATTGCTCCCCTATTTTATCAGCTCTCACCCGGGATGTAGCCTCATGGACATGCAGAAACTGAAACAAAAAGCCGGCCAGATGCATATTATCACGGAACAATCTCAGGATTTTACCCCTACACCTATGACTTTGGCAACTGTCATGTATTATACCGGGATTGATCCTTATTCCCGAAAAAAGATATCAGTGGCACGTAGTGTAAATGAAAAGAAACAACAATGGTCATTGCTACTACACGTACAATCAGAGAGAAAACATATATAATTTTCTGCTTTCCTGACACATTTATTGAATAACATATTTGTTGGCTTAGTTAATAAATTTTATATTTGACAAAATCAAACTGCAGGAATTATGACACTACTTAAAGTTAGCAGCAATTTTTTTGAATCTGATTTTTGGATAAAATTATATGAGAAGGGGTTAGAATGGATTACTACTGATGGGGTATCTGTACTCATCATTATTCTGATTACTTTCATTGCTTTCAGGTTGATGAAACTCATTTTAAAAAGGATGAAAAAACTCATCATCAAGCGAATGAGCAAGGGTGATGAAACAATAAATCCTGAAGCTGAAAAACGCGCCAATACATTGATTGGTATTTTCAGAAGTGTATTGCGCATAATTATCTGGCTGATATTCCTTATGCTTTTACTAAGCAAATTGGGTATCAACATTGCCCCCATATTGGCATCTGCAGGTATTCTTGGTTTAGCAGTTGGTTTTGGTGCCCAGGAGCTTGTTAAGGATGTTATTTCCGGTTTTTTTATTTTACTCGAAGACCAGGTAAGAAACGGAGATGTTGCTATAATCAACGGAACAGGCGGACTTGTAGAATCCATTGAATTGAGAACCATTACCCTGCGTGATTTTTCCGGTGTCGTACATGTTTTCTCCAATGGTCAGATATCCAGTTTGGCAAATATGACCAAAGAATGGTCAGCTGTGGTACTTGACATAGGTGTGGCATACAAAGAAGACGTTGACAAAGTGATGCAGGTAATGAAAGAAGTGGGTGAAGAATTTGGGACAGATGAGGAATTTGGCAAGATGTTGATTGATCCACTTGAAATTTTCGGACTGGATAAATTTGATGATTCGGCCATAGTAATTAAAGCCCGGTTAAAGACAAAACCCGGACAGCAATGGGCTGTTGGACGCGCATTCCGCCGGCGGCTGAAAATTGCCTTTGACAAAGAAAACATCGAAATCCCATTCCCGCATACTACGGTTTACTGGGGTGAAGAAATAAATCCCTTGAGCCTGAAAATGGAAAATAAATCGTAACAAATTTGACAGAAGTCCGGAGACCGTAGTCCGTAGTTGGAAGAAAGTCTCATAACTCCCGACTTCCGACTCCGGTCTTCCAGCTTTTTGAACGGTTCCCTAAATAGACCGCACCACCTCAATCGCTGATTGCAGGCGCTCCTCTCCTTTTCCTTTAATCACCACATACGGAAAACCATGGGATATGATTTCTTTTTCGTACCAGTCGAAGAAATACATACGCAGGTCTTTGTTTTCACGCAAAGGATCAGGATGCCATGGCAGGTCCGGATAACATAACAAATGCAAGTGGCGGGGTAATGTTTTGATAGCATCATCAAGCCAGCCGGGTGAGTTGCCATACAGATATTCAAGCCATACTTTGGTGATGATCAGGCCGGTATCGAGAAAAAGATACTCAGGATGGCCTGCAGCCATACCAGTTTCCAAATCTATCTGAGTCCTGGCAATATGAACCACATCTTCTTTTTTGTAAGGCCTGTTGAGATGACGGATATAATGCCTTGCATATTCCGGCAACCACAGTTCGGAAGTATTACAGGCAAGCTGATAGCTCAGCCATGATTTTCCCGTGCATTCAGGCCCGGTTACGACTATACGTTTACAGTTTTTATCAGGTCTTTTTTCCATGCTTTATATCCGATTACAGCCATGATAGAAAGAAAAAGGAAAAGCACCGCTGTGGGATACAATCCTTTGTATATATACAAGCCGGTAGAAACCAGGTCAACAACAATCCAGAACAACCAATTTTCAATTATTTTACGGGCAAGCATCCATGTGGCTACAAAACTCAATGCCGTTGTAAAAGCATCGCCTACAGGCACGGGGCTGTCTGTAAAATGCTTTAATACCTGCCATATCACAACAAACAACACCCCAGAAGCGAACACCGACCACATCCATTCCATTGCAGACAATCTCGATACGGGCAGTTTTTGTGTTCCATTTTTCTTTTTACGCTTATTTTTTCCAAACACCCAATGCAGCCATCCATATATACTGATCACAAAATAATACACCTGCAGAGACATATCCGCATAAAACTTACTCTCAAAATATACCCAGATATACATGGATACCATAACCAGGGCTACCAACCAGTACAATGGGTTTTGCCTGATCTGAAGAAAAATGCTGAACACCCCCAATGCTGCTGCTGTCAGCTCAAAATAATTTTCTGCAATCCATTGCCATAAAAACATACACTCAAAATAACTTCTCAGTGAGAACAAAAAATAAATGTATAGCAACAAAACTAAACATTCACCGCATACCTGCCTCCCAGACACGGCTGGTAAATCGGCAGACCGGGACACAGCGGCGCAAAGGTATAAAATTTATTGCTCTGTTTTTAAAAATTAAGGGTTAATGGACAAAATAGTTGGTAAAAAGTTATATAAGCCTTGAATTTATTAGGTTTACACCAAATGAAAGGTTATGAATAAAAAAAATGCATAAACTGTGGAAGTATAATTGTGCAAAAATATGGTTTTCAAAACGAGAAACAACGTTAT
>CAZGPW010000081.1:0-5110 GCA_964527535.1 uncultured Bacteroidales bacterium | reverse complement strand
ATCCCAAATCCCAAATCCCAAAACCTGTCCGGCGTAGAGAAACGGAGACGGATAAATCCCAATCTGCAAACCCCAATTTCAAAAATCTGCAAAAATTTTGTTGACATGGAATTGCTTTTTCTAAAAAAGCCAAAACACAGTAACATAAACGACATGGAGTAAAATAAATAGCAATATCAGAACTCCTGACCCAGTATTATTAATCAGTGCTCGCCCCTGGGAAAAAAACAGGGGAACTTCAAAAATGATAACTTAAGTTTATCTTTGCAAAGATAGCACATATGATCCCAATATTTACATGAATCAAGAATAATGAACATCAGAACAATCGAATTATGAGTAAAAAAGTTCTAATTCATCATTCGATATTCTATTGTTCTAATGTTCGTTATTCAATTATTTTTTAGATGTAAGGTAATTATCAAACTTGCTTATAATGAGCGTATTGAAAAAGAGTTATATGAGCGTATTAATGATTCTGTTGATACCACTGGCAAAATGCTTTTATGCCAACAGAGAAATCCGTTTTTGGATGATAATTCAGGGTGTTTTTAGCTTTCCGTATATCAGCCCAGGTGCCTGAAGACTCTTCTTTGATTTCCGGTGAAAACTTGCATTTGGCTTTTTTATCCAGGGCCTTATATTACCTTAATCTAATGCCTCATGCCGGCACTTTATTATCAGTTCCGGCATGAAACATTAAAGCATATAAGCCACCTATTTCAGGTGTTTTATTTGGCATAATTGACAGAACGTGTTTCCCTGATAACGGTCACTTTCACCTGTCCGGGATAGGTCATTTCATCCTGCACTTTTTGTGCGATCTCGTTGCTTATCCGGTTTGCATCTTCGTCGGTTACTTTATCGCTGCCAACGATGACCCTGAGTTCACGACCTGCCTGTATGGCATAAGTTTTTGTAACACCAGGATAGGAAAGCGCCAGTGATTCCAGTTCTTTAAGCCGTTTGATGTAAGATTCAACCACTTCACGTCTTGCGCCTGGCCGTGCACCGGAAATAGCATCACAAACCTGCACAACAGGCGCAATGAGTGATGTCATTTCAGTTTCATCGTGATGAGCGCCGATGGCATTGCATATTTCAGGTTTTTCCTTGTATTTTTCTGCCAGCTTCATTCCAAGAACAGCGTGAGGCAATTCAGGTTCATCTTCAGGTACTTTGCCAATATCGTGAAGTAATCCGGCGCGTTTTGCAACTTTTGCATTGAGTCCGAGTTCCGAAGCCATGATGGCTGATAAATTAGCTACTTCGCGTGAATGCTGCAACAGGTTTTGTCCGTATGAAGAGCGGTATTTCAGACGCCCAATCATGCGTACCAGTTCGGGGTGTAACCCATGAATACCGAGGTCAATGGTTGTGCGTTTTCCGGTTTCAATGATTTCTTCTTCGAGCTGCTTTTTGGTTTTTGCCACCACTTCCTCGATGCGGGCGGGATGGATGCGTCCGTCGATTATGAGTTGGTGGAGAGCCAGCCGGGCAATTTCACGCCTGATGGGGTCAAAAGCCGACAAAATGATGGATTCCGGGGTATCATCAACGATGATCTCTACGCCGGTTGCTGCTTCGAGTGCCCGGATATTTCGTCCTTCACGCCCGATGATGCGGCCTTTGATTTCATCGCTTTCGATGTGGAACACAGAAACAGCGTTTTCTATTGTTGTTTCTGTGGCTGTTCGCTGTGCCGTTTCGAGCACCAGCTTTTTAGCCTCCTTATTGGCCGTCATTTTGGCTTCATCCATAATCTCATTGATGTACGACATCGCTTCTGTCTGGGCTTTGTCTTTTAAAGATTTGATGATTTGCTCCTTGGCTTCTTCGGCACTCATGCCACTGGCAGTTTCCAGTTGTTTGACTTGTTCGTTGTGCAGTTTTTCAAGTTCCTGTGTTTTAAGCTCTACATGTTCAAGTTGCTTGTTGAGGTTTTCCCGGATGGCATCGTTTTCTTTCCGCTGCCGGTTCAGGTCTTCCATCTTATTCGAAAAACTTTGTTCCTTTTGTTTCAGCCGGTTTTCACCCTCGGCAATTTTAGCGTTTTTTTCGCTGATGTACTTTTCATGCTCAGTTTTTAATTGTAGAAATTTTTCTTTTGCCTGGAGGATTTTATCCTTTTTTGTGACTTCGCCTTTGTTTTTGGCTTCATCAATTATTTTGTTGCGTTTCTTTTTCAGGATGCTGTCCCACAGGTAGAAGGAAATTACAGCCCCTACGGCAAAAGACGCTACGCCTGTTATTAAAAATGGTATCATACATTTATTATTTTTAGGTTATTATATATGTTAATTATTCTGATTATAAAAACAAAAAATGCCCGTATTGTTCAAAGAAGGAATAGTTGACCCCTGTTTAGACATGGGTGGAGCTGCCACACTACATCTGACTTCCACTGTCCGCCGGAGCGGAACCACTGAACAAGTCAGTGGTTGAGGCCTGCCATCAGCAATATGAGCTTGGCTCCAATATAAATAGTGTTGAGTCACTTACTCTTAATTGAACCAATACGGGCAAAGACTAAAATTTTATGTAAAGAACGTTATGCTTCCGATAAATAAGAACTTAAGGTAAAATTCAGTTCTCGTAAATCTTCAACCAAAGGCGTTAATTCATTCTGTTCTTGAGCATCCAATAGTTTAACGGCAATATTTAAACTTGTTAATGCCAAATAATCCTGGTTGTCTTTATCTTTCATGCCGAGTTTTTTGAAATGCTGCACAGAAGCATCTACCATTTTACCGGCTTTTCGGAGCGTTTGTTCCGATTTACTGTCCCCCCGTTTTATTTTTATGTTGTAGGGGCGGTGTGCTATTGGTATTTCTATGCGCAACTCGTCTTGCATGGTGTTACATTTTATTTATCAGAGCTATACAATTGTCTATGTCCCGTATTAATGTGTTAATTTGTCCTTTCGTTTCTTCTTTCGTCTCTTTATTATTTAACGTTTTTGAGAGCTTTATAGTTTCCAATTCCTGAGATAATTTTTGAATATTTTTGTTTAAGCTGGTATTTCTGTCTTCCAGCGTTTTTATTTTTTGTGTCAATTCATCATTTTTCTGTTTTTCTTTCTCGTATGCAACATGTAAACGGGCTGTTTTGTCCTTTATTGATGTTATTATTTCCCGTAATTCTGCTGTCATGATGTTTAAAACATATTTTTTACAAAAATAATGGAATTTTCATTTATTTAAAAGATATTTGGAACGATGTTTAAAGAAATTGTAAACAATACGGCGTTAAAAATTGTGGCATTGAGCTCAGGGCTTTTATTCACCGCTTTTTACAGCCTGGCTCAGGTACCTGATTACCATCCGCCCATGAACATTCCTCTGATAATGTCTGGAAGTTTTTGTGAACCAAGGAATAGCCATTTTCATAGCGGCATAGATATAAAAACCCGGGGCGTTACGGGGCAAAAACTATATGCCATTGATGATGCTGTGTTGTACAGAATCAAGGTGGAGGAAGATGGTTATGGAAAAGCATTGTATTTATTGCACTCTGACTCAACACTGAGTGTGTATGCTCACATGCAGCGGTTTGTCCCCCGCCTTGAAAAGGCTGTTCGCGATATGCAATACCACAATAAATCTTTTTGCCTGGATACCGTTTTGTCTGATAGCCTTTTTGTTTTTAACAAAGGTGATTGTATTGGATATTCCGGCAATACGGGATCATCCGGGGGCCCTCATTTGCATTTTGAAATGCGTAAAATGCCATCGGAAAAATGCATTGACCCACAACAGTTCTGGTATTTCAGAGATGATATTCAGCCCCGGTTCAAAGGGATTGTGTTTTATGACCTTGATGCCCATCATAAAACCGAAGCCCAGCGGTCAGATTATCGCTATGCAGGCCATGTGTGTAATAAGAAAATAACGCTTTCCCCGGGAAAATGGGGGATAGGTGCTGATATTGTTGACAAAATGAACGGCACCCATAACCGGTATGGGATTATTGAACTTATTATGAAGGTTGATAAAGATACGCTTTATCACAGCAGGATTGATACGTTTGCCTGGTCAAATCAAAAATATACCACCACATGGTTTGATGCTTATTACCTGGAAACCCGCAAATGCCATGTTCAGCGCTGTTTTCGAGAGCCCGGCAATAAAACGGACTTAATTAAACACATACACAACGATGGCGTGGTGCATTTGGAACCGGGCGATGAAAAAAACATTGTTTTGAAAGCCCGTGATGCTGCCGGTAACTGGTCGGAATTCAAGTTTGCTCTGAAAGCTACTGACAACAAAAAATCAATCCCCGTTTCAAAAAATGTGTACGCTGCCGGAAAGGCTGTGAATTTTCCTTTTGAAGGCGGATTTTTGAGTGTGCCGCAAGGTGCATTGTACAGACCTGCCGCAATCCGGGTAAACAGCAGGTTGGATGCACAAGGAAATTACACGGGCTGGAGCTTTTCGGATCCGTATTATGTGTTTCTAAATCCGGCAAGCATTTACCTGGATGGCAGCGCAGTACCATCACGTTACAGGAAAAACACGGTTGTCATGTGCAAAAGGAACGGAACAGAACGGTGCCTCACAGGGGAGTGGCACGGGCCGTATTTTGGGATACAAACCAGGCAAGCAGGTGATCTTAATTTTGCTGTTGACAGCACACCACCACGCTTATATGGTAGCCGGATGCGGGACAGTGCCCGTTTGTCAGGTTACAATGAGATTTCTTACCGTGTCAGTGATGATTTATCCGGGGTAAAAACTTACGATGCCCGGGTGGATAATGCATGGGTGTTGTTGCAATACGACCCAAAGCGCAAACGCCTGTTTTACCGCTTTGATGAACGCATTGAAAAAGGGAAATGGCACCACTGGAAAATCAGGGTGACAGATGCTGTGGGCAATGTGCGGGAAGAAGAGGATGTGTTTTTTTATTGAAAAGCGGCTGCTTTAACCGGGATTTTACCAGACTTTCAGGCTCGGTTTGATTTCTGCTGCTACTGCTTTTTTAGGTTCTACCACGAATTTAATGGGGAAAGTTTAAATTAGCAAAAAAAGGTTTTACTGTTATTTTAATGGAAGACCACTTTATATAAAAATTGACATTGGATAATAATTTTCTGATACTTTTTTAG
>CAZGPW010000080.1:0-14419 GCA_964527535.1 uncultured Bacteroidales bacterium | reverse complement strand
AAAACCACCATCCCCAGCTCCGCCTGGCCCCGCGGCACCTACATCTGCAAACTCTACCACGCCGGCAACTTGCTATCAAGCGATAAAATGGTGCTGGAGTGATCTATACCATCATCTGGTATAACATAGATCAGAAAATGACTTAATCTAATCAATTACAATGAAGGATTTTATTAAACATATTTTACGTAAACACACCGACATGCTACACAACATTTTTAATTTATCTTCCTGATTTTTAAAGCCATATAAACACAATTTCCTCTATTTAAAATCAATCTGCATTTAATTAACTCAAACATGACAAATATCATGTTTGAGGTTTTTCAATTAAAATACTTTTAAAGTGATTATTAATAATATGTAACCTAATATGTTCGTTAAACTATTAACAACGTTAATTTAATAACAACTAAAACAGATTATTACCATGACTGATGTAAAGGAATTAATTCAGGGTAAAATCAAGACATTCGGCAACAACAGAACTGCTTTGATGCCGATTCTGCAAGCCATCGTTGAGGAAAAAAATCACCTTGACGAGGAAGACATGATTGAAGTTGCAGAAACGCTTGATATTTCCACTGCCGATGTGTACGGCACCGCTACTTTTTACACCTTCCTGGACACTGTGCCAAGAGGCAAATATGTGATCAGGGTTTGTAAAACCATTTCATGCCACATGGCAGGAAAAGATGAAATCATGAAGGCGCTCAAAGAGGTGCTCAAAATTGATGTAGGAGAAACCACTCCCGACAAAATGTTTACTTTGTTGACAGCCAATTGCATGGGCTGGTGTCATAAAGGACCGGCCATGTTGATCAACGATGATGTTTACACAGAGCTTACCAAAGAAAAAGTGATGGATATCATCAATGATTACCAGGAAAAATAAATTTTATCAATAACTCAAAAACGAAAAAGGTATGAATACGACGAAACTAAATAAAGTTGACCTTATTTTTGACAAAGAAGGCTGTGATGCACTTGGCATACTTGAAAAAGTGTTGAAACGCTCACCCGATGATATCATAAACGACATGATTGATTCAGGCCTTAAAGGTCGTGGTGGAGCAGGTTTCCCCACTGGCCTGAAATGGAAATTCACACGCAGCGAAGATGATCCTGTAAAGTATGTGATATGCAACGCTGACGAAGGCGAACCCGGCACATTCAAAGACAGGGAAATTCTTGACCAGGTTCCCGGCAAAGTGTTTACAGGAATGGCAATTGCTGGCCATGCCATCGGAGCAAAAAAAGGATTCATCTACATACGCGCTGAATACAGGTTCATGCGTGAAACACTAACCAAGCAAATTGAGGAATTTAACCGTGTCTTAAAAGAAAAAGACGCTGATTTCAGTATTGAACTGCGCTGGGGAAGTGGAGCTTACGTTTGCGGAGAAGAATCAGCATTGTTTGAATCCATGGAAGGCAAACGCGGAGAACCCAGGAACAAACCCCCCTACCCCACAAAATCTGGTTACCTCAACAAACCAACTGTAATAAACAACGTTGAAACACTGGTATATGCAACGATGATCAATAGGATCGGGCCGGATGAATTCAAAAAACTCGGAACCGCTGACTCCTGTGGATCAAAAGTATTTTCCGTTTCCGGTGATACACCCAATGCAGGGATTTATGAACTGGAAATGGGATTGCCTGTAAACGAATTCGTTGATGAATTTGGAGATGGCGATACAAAAGCGGTTCAGATTGGTGGAGCGGCCGGATTTTGTATTCCCCGTAAACATTTTGATGACAAAATAATCGGTTTTGAAGGCATACCTACGGGTGGCTCTATGATGTTATTCAATTCATCACGCTCAATGTACAACGTGCTGAAAGATTACCTCGAATTTTTCACTGAAGAATCATGTGGAAATTGCACACCGTGCAGGGTTGGATGTCAACAGTTACTTAAAGGCATTGAAGCTGTTAAAAAAGGTGACAAAGACCCGTCTTATCTTGACGATTTAAAATCACTTGCAGAAACCATGAAACTTTCTGCTAAATGTGGTTTGGGACAATCCGTTGCCAATCCGTTTATTTCAATCATAGACAATTTTAAAGAAGAAATAATTTATTAATCATTTGTGACACCTAAAAATTCATAATATCATGGGAAAATATGAAGTCAATCTTAAAATAAACAATATCCCGGTTACCGTTGATGAAGGCACAACAATTTTGGATGCAGCAAAAAAACTGAATTTCAGAATTCCTACCTTATGTCATCATCCCGACCTTTGTGTTGCCGGTAACTGCAGGGTATGTGTAGTAGAACAAAAAGGAGCAAGAACACTTCCTGCCGCTTGTGCCATACCGGTAGCTGAAGGCATGGAAATATTTACCAATTCCGCCAAAGTAAGGCAGGCAAGAAAACATGTCGTCGAACTCCTGCTATCTGAACACAGATCAGAATGTACAAGTTGTTACAAAAACGGAAAGTGTGAATTGCAAGACCTTGCTATAGAATACCGCATCAACGAAGACGCCATGCTTAAGCTGGTGGAAGAAAAAGGTTATACAATCGATGACCTCTCACCGGCCATCATCAAAGACGATTCAAAATGCATCCGTTGCCAACGTTGTGTGAGGACATGTACTGAGCTCCAAAGCGTTTCTGCCTTGGCTGTTGCCCACAAAGGCGATGAGCAAAAAATCTCAACCTTCCTTGACAAACCAATGCACTCCGTTGTGTGTACAAATTGTGGTCAGTGTGTAACACATTGTCCTACCGGAGCGCTTGTTGAAAAGAATTACATTGACCAGGTATGGGATGTTATCAACGATCCCGAACTGCATGTTGTGGTACAAACCGCACCGGCCGTTCGTATCGGACTTGGTGAGGAACTGGAACTGAAACCCGGCAACAGGGTAACAGGCAAAATGGTAGCTGCATTGCGCAGGCTTGGGTTTAATTCTGTCTTGGATACAGATTTTACTGCCGATCTGACAATCATGGAAGAAGGTACAGAATTACTGACAAGGCTCAAAAAAGTACTTGTGGATAAAGATGAAAACACCAAACTCCCTATGACAACCAGTTGTTCACCGGGATGGATAAAATTCATCGAACATAAATATCCAGAATACCTTGATAACGTGTCCACTTGCAAATCGCCGCAGCAAATGTTCGGGCCCCTGGCAAAAACGTTCTACGCTGATAAAAAAGGATTGAAATCGGAAAAAGTAGTTTCTGTTTCTATAATGCCTTGTACAGCTAAAAAATACGAAGCCGACCGTCCTGAAATGAGGGACAGTGGGTTCAAAGATGTTGATTATGTACTTACCACCAGGGAACTTGCAGCTATGATACGCCAGGCAGGCATGGACTTTTCTGCTCTTGAAGACGAAAACTACGACAGCATTATGGGTAAATCTACCGGTGCTGCTGCAATTTTTGGCGCAACCGGCGGTGTAATGGAAGCCGCGTTACGTACAGCGTATGAACTTGTTACCGGACGTGAAGTACCGTTTGACAACCTGAACATTGTGCCTGTGCGTGGCCTTGACGGCGTTAAAGAAGCCAAAGTTAAAATTGAAAACGTCAAACCCGAATGGAGCTTCCTGGAAGGCGCTGAACTCAGTTGCGCTATCGCTCACGGCCTTTCAAACGCCAAAATACTTATGGACAAAGTCAAATCCGGAGAAGCCGATTATCATTTCATTGAAATCATGGCTTGTCCCGGTGGATGCCTTGGTGGAGGTGGTCAACCTATGCCTGTCAGCGACGAAATCCGTCAAAAACGCATGGAAGCCATCTATGAAGAAGATGCCAGCCTCGAAATCAGAAAATCTCATGAAAATCCTGAAATCCAGGCCATTTATAAAGAATTCCTGGGTGAACCTCTGGGGCATAAATCACATGAATTGTTGCACACTACGTACAAAAAGCGTAAAAAATACTAATTCATTCGTAATGTTCTCATTAAAAAAGGCTTTCCGGTACCGGAAGGCCTTTTTTTAATGACCTAACCTGGACAAGTTTACTCTGAAGGGAACTCCTTTAGGGCCAGAACCAAAAAGGAAAACTTGTCCGGCGGTAAACTTGTCCGGCGGTAAACTTGTCCGGCGGAACAGCGTGGAGACGGAGCGTGGAGACGGACAGCGGAGACGGATAATGAATGCTGAACAAGGAATGTCGAATGATGAAGTTAACAGCCAAAATCAGAACAAAAGAAAGTTTGATTTGGAAGAAAGGCAGATTATTTTTGCCATTCTTATTATGAATGTTTCTGAAAATTTGCACACCACTCCTGCCGGACGATATTTTTCCGGACAAGTTGTGCCTTCCGGCACCTTCTCCTGCATTACACTATGTGGAAGCACAAAGTGCAGAGTCAAGGGCAGATTTTGTTCACAAATTGAAAGTTTTACTGAAAGAGTTAGGAGAATATGAATGTCTGAAAGATTACCTAAATTACCTTATTGTTATTGAATTTTCTTACAATCATTTCTTCCTTTCCTCTGCGGTGCTTAGCGCTTCTCGGCGTAGCTCTGCGGTATAGCAGGTCGTGCCGCAAAATTTCGCAGAGGTGCAAAGAACCGCAAAGAAATAATAAAATATCAGTCATGATAGAATTTAGGTATTGTTTCAGATACTCATAAAATTTAATGGTTCTACTGCAAATTTTGTGCAAATTTTGTGCAAACGAGGGCAGAGCCAAGCTTGCTTGAGCTTTGCCGAGTGCCGCCAAAATTATGGAAACGAGGGCAGAGCCAAGCTTGCTTGAGCTTTGCCGAGTGTAGCCAAAATTGTGCAAACGAGGGCAGAGCCAAGCTTGCGATGTAGTGAGCGGAGCCGAACCTGCTTGAGCTATGCCGAGTGCGATGTATTGAGCGCAGTCGAAATGCAGCCAAAATTATTGAAACGAGGGCAGAGCCAAGCCGCCGTCCTGCGATGTACTGCGATGTGTTGAGCGAAGCCGAAACAAGCGCAGTCGAAGTGAGCGAAGTCGAAGGGCGATGTCCTGAGCGAAGTCGAAGGGCGATGTCCTGAGCGCAGTCGAAATGCAGCCAAAATTATTCAATTTTAATGGGTTGTGATTAGCCGGCTATTTACCTAATCTTTGTGTGTAATACCGGTAAGTTTCAATTCTGAAGTCGGAAGACCGGAGTCGGAAGAAGTATTCATAACTCCTGACTTCGGACTCCCGACTCCCGACAACATTACACCTAACTTTTCACCTTTAGATATGCCTGGTTTTCCACTAAGTTTTCAGTAGAACCGATAAAAAGTAAAAATGACACCTCAGTTATAAAAATTAAAATATTATATGGTGTACTTCGAAATTCATTATTCCTTGTTCAATATTCGATATTCAAAAAATAATATTCTGCCAAAAATTACACGAATGTTATTGATAAGATAATAAATCATCGTGGAAAACCGTTGATTTACCTTACCTTCAGGGTACAGCTTGAATATAAAACATTGCTGTTGCTTTCTTTTTCCTTGAATTTGGTGCTTGTCAATTATGAAATATCCATCAGATTTTCTTTTACGGTATTTAGACGCAATAAAACTTATCCACAGTTATCAACAACGTCGTTTTTCAGTAGGAGAATTTCCGATATTCTGTTAATTTTGCATCTTAATATTAATAAAATAATATCCCATGCATAACATCAAAGAATTAGAAAACCTGGCAACCCAGGTTCGGAGGGACATTGTAAGAATGGTACATGCACAATCTTCTGGCCATCCCGGCGGAAGCCTTGGTTGTACAGAGTATATGGTAGCCCTGTATTTTTCTGTCATGAACCACGATCCAAAAAATTTCACCATGGTGGAAAAAGAAGAAGACCTGTTTTTCCTTTCAAACGGTCATATTTCGCCGGCATGGTACTCGATACTGGCTCGGAGTGGATATTTTCCCGTTGATGAACTGAAAACATTCAGGCAAATCAATTCCCGGCTACAGGGCCATCCGGCCACCGAAGAAAAATTACCCGGTGTACGCGTTGCATCCGGTTCTTTAGGCCAGGGATTATCTGTCGCTGCAGGGGCTGCCCTCGCCAAAAAACTCAACAACAACAACAATGCGTATGTTTTTTCGCTGCATGGCGATGGAGAAATGCAGGAAGGACAAAATTGGGAAGCCGCCATGTTCTGCGCTGCACACAAGATTGACAATTTAATTTCAACAATTGACTACAATGGCAAGCAAATTGATGGACCTGTAGATGAAGTGATGCCACTGGGCGACCTGAAAGCCAAATTTGAAAGTTTTGGCTGGGATGTCTTAGTGTGTGAAAAAGGCAACGACATGGAATCTGTCATCAACATACTGAACGAAGCAAAAACGCATACCGGCAAATCCAAACCGGTGATGATACTGCTCAAAACCAAAATGGGATACGGCGTGGATTACATGACGGGAACCCATGAATGGCATGGAAAAGCTCCCAACGACGAGCAACTGGATAAAGCCCTGGCACAACTTGAAGAAACCATTGGAGATTATTAATGACAAGAAAAACCATCATATTATGCATTATTTTTCTGATGTTAGCCGTATCAGGGTTTGCACAGGTAAGTATAAAAACCGACAGCATCAACACAGATACAAGCAAAATTACCGCTGATGAACAATCCGGCAAACCGCTGACACGCATCCTTGTCATTTTTGATTCATCTCAAAGCATGCTTGGCCGCTGGGATGGTCGTCGCAAAATTGACATTGCCCGTAATTTGCTTTCAGAAATGCTGGATTCGTTGCAAACGCTGGATGATGTAGAAGTTGCCCTCCGTGTCTATGGCCACCAAAAACCGGTGCCCCCACAGGACTGCAGCGATACAAAACTGGAAGTTCCTTTTGAAAAAAACAACATCGGTAAAATCAAATTTGTGCTGGAAAATCTGGTAGCACGGGGAACAACACCCATTGCCCGCTCCCTTGAAGAAGGCGCTTATGATTTTCCGGGAGACAAGTCATCCCGAAACATCATCATTTTAATTACCGATGGCGTGGAAGCCTGCAACGGAGACCCATGTGCCGTATCTCTGGCATTGCAGGAAAAAGGAGTAATACTGAAACCTTTCATCATCGGCGTAGGCCTGGATGTAACATTTAAAGATGTGTTTGATTGTGTGGGATTTTATTTCGATGCTAACAATTCCAAACAATTTCGTCATGCCTTACATGCAGTGGTTGACCAGGTAATGAATTTTACAAGCGCACAGGTGAATTTGCTTGATACAGATGGAAATCCAACAGAGACAAACGTGGCTATGAGCTTTTACGATGAATTTTCCAGCGCCATCCGGTATAATTATATCCATACCATAAATGAACAAGGACAACCCGATACCGTGCTGCTGGATATCATGACTAAATACGACCTGAAAGTGCATACCATCCCCCCTGTGTACAAAGACAGTATTGTGCTCGAACCCGGCATACACAACATCATCGAATTGCCGGCACCTCAGGGATATTTAAAAATCAAAACACCGGGGAAAACCTCTGTTGATGATACCGTAAAATGTATTGTACGTGAAAAAGGCAACATGGAAACGCTGCACGTACAAAATCTCAATACCCTTGTAAAATACATTACAGGCACTTACGATTTGGAAATTCTGACCACACCCCGCATCAGGGTCAATGATGTAAAAATAACCCAAAGCGATATAAATGAAGTGGTTATACCAGAGCCCGGGACATTGGAAATGAATTTCAAAGGACATCCCATCGGTTCTGTCATACATGAAGAAGGCGACAAACAAACCCAGGTAAAACGACTGGATCCTTATCAAAAAAACTTAAGCCTTCATCTCCAACCCGGCACTTACAGGCTTGTATATCGCTATGCTAAAAACAAGAAAACCTGTAGTACAGTTGAAAAACAATTTACCATAAAATCGGGAAAATCCCTGTTGATAAAAACGGAATAAAATATGCAAACATTTGAAATGCAAAATATTAAAGACACACGTTCAGGCTTTGGCGCCGGAATGGAAGAACTGGGAAAACAAAATCCGGATGTAGTAGCCTTATGTGCAGACCTTACGGGATCATTGAAATTGACGGCCTTTGCGGAAAAATACCCCGAACGCTTCTTTCAAACAGGCATTGCCGAAGCAAACATGATGGGCGTTGCTGCAGGACTGACAACAGGCGGAAAAATTCCATTTACCGGCTCATTTGCCAATTTCTCAACCGGACGCGCTTACGATCAGATCCGCCAAAGCATTGCCTATTCTGAGAAAAATGTGAAAATTTGTGCCTCCCATGCCGGCATAACACTTGGAGAAGATGGTGCCACACACCAGATCATGGAAGACATAGGGCTGATGCGCATGCTGCCCAATATGACTGTCATAAATACCTGTGATTTCAACCAGACAAAAGCAGCTACCATTGCCATCGCAAAATATGTAGGACCGGTTTACCTCAGATTCGGAAGACCAAAGGTGCCTAATTTTACACCCGAAAATCAGGTTTTTATCCCCGGGAAGGCAGTGCCCCTGAATGAAGGCAATGACATCACCATCATTGCAACAGGACATCTGGTATGGAAAGCTATTGAAGCTGCACAAGCATTGCAAAAGAAAAATATTTCTGTGGACCTGATAAACATGCATACAATTAAACCTTTGGACAATAAAGCCATCTTACAATCTGTAAGCAAAACAAACGCTGTGGTAACTGCAGAAGAACATCTGATGAATGGCGGTTTGGGAGATGCCGTAACTCAGTTTCTCGGCCGAAATCATCCCTGTCCGGTGGAAATGGTTGCTGTGGATAACCTTTTCGGGGAAAGCGGAAAACCCGATGAGCTGCTGAAAAAATATGGCCTCGACACATCAAATATAATTGAAGCAGCATACAAAGCGTTGAAACGCAAAGCATAATTGATGAATGATCACCTCAGCGATAAGGATATTATAGACAAATTCAGGCATGGCAACCCAAACTATGCTTTCCATTTCCTTGTCCTTAAATATCAGGAACAGCTGTACAACGTCATTCGCAAAATCCTGATCGTACATGAAGATACAGACGACATCCTGCAGGAAAGTTTCATCAAAATTTATCAAAACCTGAACAATTTCAGAGAAGATTCCAAATTGTTTTCATGGATGTACAGAATCGCTGTCAATGAAGCCCTCAACTACCTGAGAAAACAAAAAAGAAAATACGTATTTTCTGCCATATCCTACGAAGATAAACTGAATCAACACATCCAGGCAGGCTCCTATTTTGACGGTGATGAAGCACAAAAAACCCTGCAAAAAGCGTTGTTGAAACTGCCTCAAAAACAACGGCTGGTGTTTAACATGAAATATTATGATAACATGAAATACGAAGAGATGGCTGACATATTAAACACCAGCGTCGGCGCTTTAAAAGCATCGTATCATCACGCTGTAAAAAAAATTGAAAAATACATTAATGAAGAATAAATTTTAAACCCGAGGCTGCTTTTTGCATCTTAATAAAAAGCAGATCAAACAAACACATAATGAAACGACTTCAAGACATACCGAAAAATGACCCTTTCAATCCGCCCGAAGGATATTTTGATGCATTTCCTTCCAGGCTAAAAGATCGTCTGAATACAGATATTGAGAAAAAACCGGCGGGCTTACTGGCATCATTGAAGCCGTATTTATATTTCATTGCATTTTTTGTAGCCATTGCATTTTTATTTAAATTTGGTGTGGACCATTTTACAAAAGATTACCGTGACATGGAAAAACAACTGCAGGCATCCGCCGAAACTGAATTGTATTATGAATATGAATTCATCAGCGAGAACATGATCTATGAAGAGATGATTGCCCTTCAGGATTCAACAGGCAATACCTCTATCAATGAAGAAATGATCACAGCATACCTTATGGAAGAAGATATTGAATATTTATTGTACGAATAAAGACAAAGCATTATGAATAAATACGTTATTATTGTTTTCACAATTTTACTTTTAACCCCTTTGGCAACCAAAGCACAAAGGCACTGCAGGCATGAAGCCATGGAAGCTGAAAAAGTGTCGTATCTGACACGTAACCTTGACCTCACGGTAATGGAAGCTCAAAAATTTTGGCCTGTCTATAATGAATACAAAGATGAAATGCAGGAAAATGCACAGGCCCATCGTGACATTATAAAACAGCTGTATCCGGAAAAATCAGAACTGTCTGAAAAAGAATTGGAAAAAAAGATTGACAAACTGATTCAACTTGAAACGGATAAGGGAAACATACAGCAGTCATATCACCAAAAATTCAAAAAAGTACTGCCCACCAAAAAGGTGGCATTGTTGTATCATTACGATCATGAATTTAAAAGATACCTGCTGAAGAAATACCGTAATTTGAAAAAAGAAAAAAATGGCCTCGGGCCTGATACATCACTCCCGTGTGAATAGCAGGCATTCTGATTATGCCTGTCAACGGCTTGAAATGTATTCCCTCCATTTATTGATGAGGCTTTGCATGGCCTCCCCCGGTGCTGCTCCGAACTCCATCCATTTACCGGTTTCAGGATGTTCAAATCCCAGTGTTCTGGCATGTAAAACCTGCCCGGGCAATATATTAAAACAGTTTTTCACAAATTGCTTGTATTTGGTAAAGACAGTGCCCCGCAACACCTTGTCTCCCCCATATTCAAAATCATTGAACAATGGATGTTTAATGTGTTTGAAATGAACCCGTATCTGGTGAGTTCTGCCCGTTTCCAGCCGGCATTCCACCAGGCTGACATAACCCATATCTTCGATAACCCGGTAATGCGTAACCGCTGGCTTTCCATAATCTCCATCCGGAAAAACCTGCATAACCTTCCTGTTTTTTAAACTGCGTCCAATGTGGCCTGTAATGGTTCCTTCTTCAGGCGTTGGCACTCCCCATACAAGTGCCTGATAAACCCTGCTGGATATTTTATCATAAAACTGCTTTGATAAATGATGCAACGCCTGTTCTGTTTTGGCCACTACCAATAAGCCACTTGTGTTTTTATCTATCCGGTGTACAAGTCCGGGCCTGGCTTCACCAGACTGAAACATCGGAAGGTCTTTAAACCTGTACATCAAGGCATTCATCAAAGTGCCGGTATAATTTCCATACCCCGGATGCACAACCATCCCAATGGGTTTGTTTACCACGATCAGGCTGTTATCTTCATAAACAGCCTCCAGCGGGATATCTTCAGGTATCAACTCCACTTGCCGGCGTGGGTATTCTAGCCGGATGCTCACAACATCACCGGGCTTTACCTTATAATTCGGTTTTTTCGGCACATCATTGACAAAAATATTTCCAGCCTCTGCAGCCGATTGAATTTTACTGCGTGATGTGTTTTCCATCTTATCAACCAGAAATTTATCAAGGCGAATGATATTCATCCCGGAAGATGCAGTAAATTGATAATGTTCATACAATTCCCCTCCTTCATAATCCTCACAATCACTGTGTTGATAGTCTTGTTTTTCTGTCATCCGGAAAATGTATTAATGCCCGATAAGCAATTTTTGCCGTGAAACTATATGGTTGTTTTTATAAAATAAAACAACATAAAAACCATTATTTAACCCTGAAACATTTATTTTCGCCTGACTGACGCCTCGTTGAATATATCGTCCGTCAGATGAAATAATTTCATAAGTATCATATTCGGCATCTCCAATCACATTAACTGTAGTGGTAGCCGGATTGGGATACAGTTGAATCTCTTTTAGGGATATTTGCTCTTTGTCGGGGCTGTCAAAGCCCAATTTTACTTCATACTCACTAAATACAGGCCTTATCATCAAAGCGCCTTTATAACTTGACGACTGCCAATCTCCGAACATATTTATGTGTAGGTTATTACTGGCATCCCTGTTTAGGTCAAATCCGACATTTAACATATCGTCTGTGGTTTTTATCCACCCGACGTGAAAAGTATCGGCTATATGAACCGGTGTATCAAGTGCATAATAATTATAGGTGTATAAACTGTCAATATGCTCAGGCCTCACACCGATCTGTTTTCTTAAAGTATCTCCCGGAAGGCCGCCATTGTCATCCCATACTGTGAGATAAAAATATTTCTGATTTGCATCATTCAACACCTTATTAAAATATATATATACGCCGCGCAATGTATCTGCCTGATATGGTGCAAAACGATAAGCCAGGGCAGCAGAATGTGTTCCTACGCCGCCTATACCGTAACCAGCCTCCGGTAGGCCATCATCATAGGCATAGTAATTTTCAAATTTTTGATGATAATATATGGTATCGTTCCAGCGGAACATACGCCTGTCAGAAACGGTATCGGTTTTCAAAACACCCTTCACTTCAAACCAGGTTGAATCCTCCATATCGGATTCATACACATAATCAAAAGGCTTTGTATAGCTTATAAATTGCTCTTCATAGATATTTTCATTGTCATTGGTAACAGAATAAGGGGAACCGTTACCCCAGAGATCAGAAATAAAAAACTGCCGGTCCACCTGAATTTCTGTTTCGCCGTTGTTACGGTATTGAAAAGTAAGTGAATCCCCCATCAACAATGAATCACGGGGAACAAAATGCTTCCAGGGTATGTGTTCATAATCATTCAATAAAGTAGTGAAATTGTGCGTAAACGCCACATCTTCTATCAGCGTATCGTTTATTGAACGCTCTGTATCCAGCCAGATATAATCCAGGTTCCAGATATCGTTATTCGAATTGAACGAAGGCTCAGGTGAATTGGCCACCGTTGAACCATAATTGAAAAACCGGAATTTAAATCCTTTTTTCAAAAACACCGAATCTGTAATGGGGATGAGTACATAGTGGAAGCTTGTATCTGCTTCACCTCCGGGTACCGACCACATATTTACCCACGTGGTATCAGGCGTAGTAAATTCCAGGACAAGTGAATCTTTTTCCTCCGGCTCTTTTGCCCTTCCTCCTGCCTGATAGGCAAAACTCAGATAAATAGAGTCTGATACATCATAACTCAGGTCAATAGGTGCAGATGTCAGGTAATCAGAAGGCTCTCCCCCAGATGACAGCGCCCGGATATTTCCAAGCGAATCGGCAATATCCAGGCTGGCCACTCCGTATGACATCGGATTTAGCGCCCACTGATTATTGATAAAAACATCTTTATCCTGCCACTTGTCAGCATCAGGAAAAACAGACAGTACAGCAAAATCGTCGAAAAAAGGCAAATCAAGCGTATCCGTCCCTTTAGCATGTTTATGAAAACATTCAGGGTATTTTTTGATGTGCTGTTTCAACGCAGGATTGATATCAATATCAACAAGCTTTTCCTGGCCATAACCAGCTCCAACAACCAAAAACAATATAATAATACTATGGATTATTTTCTTCATCATATTCCAGCATATTCATTAGTGAATCATTTTTCAACGAATCCGGTGTTACTGAATCCATCAGTACAGAATCCGGAACGTATTCAGGTATTTTCATGGTATCAGTACTCAACCAGACATCCACGAAAGTACCCAGGTTCACATGATTTATTGTATCAAACGGGGGATACTGTCTAAATATTTTAGCTGAAAGGGAATCTTTTTCAGTTTTAACTGTTTCATCATATAAAACGGCTCCAACATTTAAAAACCGGTCATTCAAAATTGTTGTGGCAGCATCCAAAGTAAGCCCTTCAACGTTGGGCACATAAGTTTTATCATCGCTCAAGCCCTGCCCGAGTACCAAATCCACAGTATCTCCCTTCAAAATCGATTTTCCTGGTTTTACTATTTCACCATTTACCTTCATGCGTAACACCACATTTTTTCCGATATCCGGTATATATTCAAGCCTTCCGGGTTGTAGCCCGTATGCTTCAAGAACCGACCTGGCCTGCCTGAATGAAATATCATAAATATCCGGCAATGGTACTGTCTCGGGTTGTTCTGCATTTTTTATCAGGTAAATACGCCTTCTGGATTTTACTTTTGCTCCCGGGCGTGGATGTTGCTCTGCTATGGCTCCCAGTTCTACGTTGTCAGAATAGATTGAATCCATGATTTCATAACGCAACCCTTTTTGAGCACAGATATCTTTCACTTCAGCTTCATGCAATCCCACAAGATCAGGGACTGTCAATGCTTCACCGTGATCGGTATAAACACGCAGTAATATCCATACTCCTCCAACCAACACCGCTGCAATAAGCACAGCCAGCAAAATATTATACAGAAAAAACTTACTTATAATAAACCTGAAAATATTTTTCATTTATATAAAATATATATACGGTGTAAAAATATTAAAATCTTCGTAGTTAACCAATAAATAATTTTTGGTTTGCATTCCCAAAATTGTTCATAAAATATTTTTGAATTTTAACATCTTTTCAGTACATTTGGGTAAAAGTTTTCAACAGATTATAGTAACCGGAAAATATATAAACATTATGAGTAAGAAAATCGCCCTAATACTTGCAGGAAGCGG
>CAZGPW010000079.1:0-5013 GCA_964527535.1 uncultured Bacteroidales bacterium | reverse complement strand
AGGCGTAATAGACAAAATAGTTGGTTTTTTTAACACTAGTTCTTCAAGTGGACAAAATAGTTGGTGATTTTTCTTTCAAAATATCCATATCTAATTTCTTTCACATACTTTTGATTTGTCAAGCTAAACGGACGCAGGCTCTGCTGGAGAGCAACCTGCCAGGGATACACTTGATGACTGACGAAAAAGTCAAAAGAAAGGAGTTCGTTTTTGGACTCCTTTTACTTTTTCAGAAGTCTTTATGCCTTTAAAAACTCATCAATAAATTTCTTTTTTCTAACGATAGATAACCCATTATGATTTCTAAGTTTGTTCTTCAAATCAGCAAAATTCCCCTCAATTGCATTCGTTGTATTTGGTATGTCTAGCTCAATGTTGTCATACCATGTAAACAACCACGCCTGGTTGGTTTTCAAACTGCGATATGCACTTCTTAATCGTTTGTGGGTATAATGCGATTTGCCAGTTATTTCGTTTGTCGTTCGCTCATCTAAAAATGATTTCCACTGTGTATGCCATTGATCTAATGCTCCTATAAATGATTCCTTATCTGTGCTTTTCATTAAGCTTACAATCTCTTTTAACTCAATAGATGCAGGCATCTTAGGGTTTTGGGTGATATATCTTCGTATGATAGCTGCCTGATGAAATTGACACATTTGTATTGGCATCTCATTGAATGAATTTATTAGGCCTCTTCTTCCATCACACACAATCGCTAATATCTCAAATCCACGTGATTTTAATTCATTTATGCCTTTTTTATACAGCGCATTAGTCTCATGTTTTACATAATACTTTAAAAGGTTTTCCTTACTTATTGAGTCCTTAAAAAGCATTACCCCAAAGTTCCTACCCCAGTAGGTTGTGTCCATTAATACTATGACTTCTCTCGGAATTTTTGTCGTCTTATGCAGTCTATGTGAATCAATTCTTCGCTGTATGGTTTTCGTACTGCATTTGTACTTCGCTGATAGTTGTTTGTAAGTTTGTTTCCCTGTAGTGTATTCTTCCCATATTTGGGCTGATGACACATAAAATCCGCCTGTGAAATGCTGACCACATGCCATGCATTTATAACGTTGTTTTCCGTTTTGAAAACCATATTTTTGTAAAATTATACTCCCACAGCTTGTGCATTTTTTTTATTCATAACCTTTCATTTGGTGCAAACCTAATAAATCCAAGGGCTATAGAGCTTTTTACCAACTATTTTGTCCATTAACCCAAAAATTATGAAACATGTAAAAATTTCAATTATAATCAGCCTTTTATTGGCTGCTATTGTCCAAAGTTACGGGCAAAACACACAAATGCCGAAATGGGCATTTAACGGAAAACAAATTGATTTTACCCAGTCAACACCTCAGGTGCAAAATACAAATGCGTCATTAAGTTCACCACGTTTTGTCTCCAACGCGTATTACGACAATTCCGGTGCAAGACAAGTTTATATTGTCGATAATCAGGTGTTTTGGGAGAATGGAAATCTTGGGGGCACATTGTTTCCCGATAATGACCAGTTTGAGGATCAAATGACGCCTGAACTTGTCATAACACCAAAAGAGAGTACAATTTGTGGAGATGGTGAGTATTATGCCTGTTATATTCAGGTGCAATATGAACCGGATGCAAAAGCGGATAACCCAATGATATCCTACAAGTTAAATATATCAGACATTGTACCGGGAACCAGTGTATCTGATTTCGATTCTGAAACAATATTAAGCGGCATAAGTAAAGAAGCGAATGTCGGAATGGCTGTATCTGATTTTATTCCGGGCACTTATAATCGGCGTATATATGTCGTTTACAGGGAAGGTTTCTCAAGTGGCATCAGCAAAATCCTGCGATACGATTTAACTCCAAATGGCTTGTCAACACCGGTAACACTTGCAAGCAATACCTCAAAGTACTGGGAACCTGCAGAAGTTGAATTGTCTGCCAATATGGATAACCTGTATTTTGTGCGTCCAAAAAAGTTTGCCCACGTTAACGGAGACAACAGCAACGACATCACCGTCGTCCCCCTTGATCCCGCAACCGGAAACATTAATGGCAGTATTACTGAGTATGACCTGGAACAACAAAACTCAATTTACGATCATTACATTGGAATTGAACTTGACGCCAACGAAAACTACGCCTACGTGGTAAAAGAAGACGAGAAAATGCTGAAAGTGGATTTAAGTAATGGTAACACTACTGATCTGGATGACATAGATGATTTTAATGAATTCAACACCCAGCTCGAACGCGCACGGAATGGTTTGATTTATGCGGTTAAGTCGAATGGTGAAGTGTATTATATAAATGAATCACAGAACCAAATTGAACGAGACTATAACTTAGACCTCACCAGTTCCGGCGTCATCCGCAATAAGTTTTTGTACGGTACCGGTAGTGGCAATACAGTGTATGTCATTCCCGACCAAATTGATGGCTGTGCATACGATGATTTATTTGGCACAGTTGAAGAATGTTGCTATATTGATTTATACACCCCCGCCAACGACAACATGCCCGGCGTACAAATCCAAACCAGCGGTACCGAACGTGACATCATCATCCAGAGCGGCAACAGCGTTACCTGGACAGCCACCAGCAATTCCTTTGACAATGTGGCAGAAGCCTATATGGAGCCCGGCGATATCATCATTGAACCCGGTGCATCCCTTACCATTGAAGATATGATTATTCATTTTCGTGAGGGTTATGAAGTGCAAATGGACAACAACAGTGCAGGCAATGTTGGTTCACGTTTGGTATTGGATAATACCACCTTAACCGTATTTGATGAGTGTGAAGGTGATAAATTATGGGCTGGCGTTGATTTGGACGGTGGCTGGGGCAGTTTACCTCAAACGCCTTATTCCACATCCCCACAGCCTTATTTGGAAATGCAGAACGGATCAACTATAGAGTTTGCAGAAAAAGGTATTGATGCGCCTGCCGGCGGTTTGATACGTGCTAGTGACAGTTATTTTGAAAACAACATTACCAATGTAGATATTACAGGTTTTGAAGACCAGAACAGCCTGTTAGAAAATTCTGTTTTTGTATGGGATGATGCATTATACAATAAAGGATACATACCGGCAAACAGCCTTCATTTGTGGAATGCCAGCGGTGTAAATGTTAAGGGTTGTAACTTTGTAAACAATGCGAATTCAAGCATAGGAATTGACGACAGGGGTGTTGGCGTGTTAGCCGATATTACCGATTTTAGCGTAAAAGGCTCATGTGCTGACATACTTTGTTTGCAATACAACCGTAATAGTTTTGAAAATTTGAAATATGGGATTAAATCCAATGGTGGAGATAATGTTTTGATTGACAGAAGTGATTTTATTGAAAATCGTGGCGGAGCATGGATTATATCAAGTGAAGCGTTGCAATTTACAAGAAATGACCTTAATGTGTATGATTATGATGTTAATTCATCTTTGGATTACGAAACCTTTGGCCTGTATCTCGAAGGATGCACCGGATACCAGGTTGAGGAAAACGATTTTCATGATGGATTGTTAGGGCTCGTGGTGTACAATTCAGGTTACGATCCAAATGAAATTTACTATAACGATTTTTACAACTTGAACGGCAATGATGTTGCTACCGGTGCAATTGGCATGGGCGCCAATGGATGGATTATGGATCAACCCAATGGACTGCAATTCAGATGCAATGACTTTAATCAAACGGATTATGCGATAGGGGTAACCGGTGGTGACTTACATACACAAAACGGTTTAATAACTGTTGATCTCTCAACAATATCCTGGAAACAAGGTCAGAATTTTCAAACCGGCGATTATGAATCTGCAGACAATACGTTTTGGTTGTTTTGGTTGACCGGCGAACATGATTTTTACATTGATGAAAACGTTTCTGGTATTAATTTATATGGAGAAAAATATCGGTATAATGGAGCTTATGATAATCTTGCAAACCGCGATGCCAACATCAACAATTTTAATTCCAATGAAGTGGGGAGACATTACTACGGCACCTTTACAACAAGGGAAGAAGAATGCCCCTCAAACCTGGGCGGTGGAGGATGGATTCCAACACCGTTATTGTTAGATGATTTGAATCAGAAAAATGATTCATTATCGGATATAGAACAAGAATACAATGCATTGTTATCCATCCAAAACGAAAACAGTTTACAACTAAGTGCTCAAAATGCCAATGAATTTACCACGCACAACGTGCATAATGCCCTGATGGAAGCCTCTCCTTATCTCACAGCATCAGTACTCAATGCATACATGATGAATAATCAGGTCAGTGAAATGTCGAGAACAAGCGTTTTATTGGCAAATTCCCCCTTACCGGTTTCGGTGCAGGAAAATCTGAACAATGCTGATTTGAGTTCTAATCTGAAGCAATATATACGCCAGCAACAAGATGGCGAAAATCCCCTCGAAAGAATGGAAAATCAAATTAGTACTTTTAAATCATCAATACAGTACATCACAGATCGCCTTCACATCAGGTATATGAATTCTGATTCAGTTGAGTTGATAAGTGAATGGCAGCAAATGCTGGAATCAAAATCTGATTTCCACAGCAAAGAAAAACTGGTTTCATTGTATAAATCCGCAGGTAACCTTGAAGCAGCAGAAAACCTACTGGCAAATATGGAAACAGAATTGATTGGCAGTGATAAACCGGAGAAATTAAAACAAATCAGGGTGAAACAAGTTGAGTTGCGCTTGCGCAATAATGATGTATCTGAATCATTAAACGCATCAGACAAAAAATTCCTGTATTCTGTTGCTGAGGATTATAATAACCGATCAGGTTCAATGGCACGTGGGCTATTGATGTCAGCAGGCCTTGAAACCTATGAGCCGGTTATTTTTATGCCAAACCCCACCAATGCAAAATCTGCATCAGCAGGCATGATTTCTGAACAGGAAGACTTGTCACGGGATGAGGATATTGAACTTTCTACACGTTTCAATATTTACCCCAATCCAGCCACCGATATCCTTTCTGTTGAATTTA
>CAZGPW010000078.1:0-23930 GCA_964527535.1 uncultured Bacteroidales bacterium | reverse complement strand
TTCTAATTTTGCAGGCCAATAACAAGGGCCCCATAGTTCAAGGGATAGAATAGCGGTTTCCTAAACCGTAGATCCAGGTTCGAGTCCTGGTGGGGCTACTCACTCAAAAACTATTAAGTAATAATGCTCAATTGTTTTTATGTTTTCCTTTATTTGGATATTATCGTAAAAAATCTAAAATGATGGTATAATTTAAACCTTGCAAATGAGCATTAAACGCAAAATCAATTGTAACTGTTTAAATTTATTAATACCCTGCTTGCGATGATACATAATAGCGTCGTCAAGTCACTATGACATTGACAATTCATTGGGAACTTGTCATATCAGAGTCCACAACAATAATGTAGTCAGCTTTGCCCTCATGTTTTGTAGCAAGCCTGGAGATATCATCCTGGACAACCGTGGTAATTGTCAATTTTTCAAGATGAGGTTTATAATGCATGAGATACCACACAATACCCTCATGGTATTCTGAATGAAAAGTACCATTGAAATGGAGGAATTTATCTCCTTCTTCCATTGCCTGCCCAATTGAGTGAGCCATACATGCATCTTTCAAAGCCTGTGCTTTAGGTAAATTGGGCGATGGCTTTTTACTCATGGGGCCAAATTTTGCCATCTCCATCATCTTTTCATAGGTTTTTAAATCCGGATCATAAGGTATTGGCAAGGGAGGCAGTAACTTTTTTCCTGAATCACTTATTTTTTCCAATCCCTCAAATCCTTTTCTATAAACCAGGGAAGCGTATCGCCGCGGGGCATTGGTGGCAATAAACCGCAAATTATACTTAGCTGCAAAGTCAACCAATGGTTTATAATCGCTTTCATAGTTTGGCCAGAAATGCGTTGCTTTCTCAAATTTTTCTTCAGAGATCAGCCCGGTAGTATATTCATCCAATACCAATTGCTGATCCGTTTCAAACATTTCTGCACCAAGCACAAGATCATTGCCGTGGTATTCGTACATTGCTTTTGCAACTTTAAGTTCCAACCAATGCGAAATCGGATTGTTGTGCAATTCACCAAAAAAAGTAACATCCGCTTTGGATAAGCTTGTCAACATTTCACTGAATTGAACTTCCGTTCCATCTTCCGTATAAATCTTAAAGGCTCCATTATCTTGCGCATGTAAAACAATACCAATAAAAACCATTAAAACCGTTAATAATATATTTTTTTTCATAATCATTAGCTTTTTTATTTTATTATTATTATTTTAGTATTCAAATCAGATCAAAATACTATGGCAAACACTTGTTTAGAGTGCGGTGAACCGCTGATCGGGCGGTCAGATAAGAAGTTCTGCAGCGACCAATGCCGCAACACATTTAACAACAAATTACGCAAAGATTTTAACAACACCATGCGCAATATTAACAATATTTTGCGTAAAAATCGTCGCATCCTTAATAAGTATAACCCACATGGTAAGGCAAAAGTTCATAAAAAAATGTTATTAGATGCAGGTTTTGATTTTGATTACATGACCAATATCTATGAAACCCAAAAAGGACTTCGCTACATCTTCTGTTATGATCAGGGATACATTGAGTCTGATAATGATATTATTACCATTGTTGAAAGAAAGGAATATGTCTAATATAAATTTAGCATTATGATAAACAAGTTAATTTTTAAAAACACAATTTGGGTTTTGTTGGTATTAAGCAGTGTTTTCATTGTAAGTTGCGATCAAACAGATACGGCTGTTAGTTTTGATGAACCGTTTCCAGAACACAAAAAGAACCTGTGGTGGAAACTGGGCGATCAGTTTTCCATGCAAAAACATGGTGATACTTTAACCCTGACACTGAAGTTTGACGGTGATACCAGAACAAATTATTTGATAGAAAAGGAAACAGGTGATACTGTTTTTGCAGGAACGGTCAGTAAATACAGGGGTTTGTATTTTTTTGATCATCAAATATCTGATACATCCTACTGGATTTCAGCGGTGGATATCAACAAAAGCCTTTTCAATACGCACAATACCATCACTGGTCTTGGAACGGGAGAAAGGCAAATGAAGCTTCTTGAAGATGCCATCAGGCAGGGAAAATATCAGGAACTTGTTACGTACACAAACGAAGACAGCAGCATTATACACTTGCATCCTGACAAACAGGTGCTGTATGATTTTTATGCTTCACTTGTGGATACCATGCCTGCTGATACCATAGTTTACCTGTCTGATGACAAAATAACTCAATCCGACAGCGGTGAACTGGCAGATGTGGAAAACATGACAGGCGAGTTTGATGAATATCAGGATTTTGAAGAAAACTTTATGATTAAAAACTTGTATCCCAACCCGGCACGGGATCATTGCTTTTTAGAAACTTACGATGCAGGTAATTATATGTATGCCTTGACTGATGCTTCCGGCACGCTATATCAAAAGGATAAGATACATGAAGGTAAAACCAGAATTGACCTGTCAGAATTGGAACCGGGCATATATTTTATACGGGTATATCCGGAGAATAAATCCAGGTATGAAACTGTAAAGCTAGTGGTTGCTGAATAGCGTTGATGTAAATTAAGATTATTTATTCCTTCCAAACAACCAGTCCCAGAAACTGCGTTTACTCTCCTTTTTTTGCTGATTATGTGTGGTATCTCCTGGTGGGATATATAACCCGGGTGGTTTTTGCCCCAGAAGTGGAGATGAAATGTGGATGTACAGGTTGTTGTTAAATATCCTGAATCCGTGCAGATAAAAGTGCATTCTGTTTTTGGTGATGTGCCTGGATAACTCTTGTTGTTTGGTGTCATTCTGATAATTGTCCGTGTTTTCTCTTACGACATCATAATCATCATCCAGGTTTTTGATTTTGGATGTGTAGTTTTTTGAATCCGAGCTGCATGACAACAGGAAAGCATGCATGTAGGCTTCCCACAGGCCTTTTTTAGTGTTTCTTGACGCACTGTATTGGGCAAAATCTGTTATCGTATCGGTGTTCATGTAACGGTATTGATATCCCGGCATGTCAATTTTTGCGGTGTCAACCGTGCTTGCAATGTGGAAATGTTTGCCATCAGCTTCCCATGTGTAATTATACACTTTGGTTCCAGCACTGCTGCTGTCGCGTATGGTAAATGTTGTTATCTCGGATAACTTGTAAGCTCTGGTTATCGATGTTTCAAATATTTTAGCGTAATATTCTGCCTGTACATTCAGCACCTTGTTTTTTGCTTTGTCATCATCACGATATCCCATTAGCACAATGGTTTCGTTGTTTTTGTTGGTGTATTGCGATACTACGTCAAAGTCCGATTCATTGTATGGTAACCGGCTTGTGTATTTGCCAAGCTTTTCGATGCTTTCATTCAGTTTATATGTCCTGTGTGATTCGGTTTCATCCTGGTAATATTGGGATGTGTAGGAAATATCAGTCTCGTGAAGCATGGCAATAATAGCCTTGGCACGTACTTTAGCTTGCAGCAACGCTAACGAATCATCTTCAATCCTCGGATCTGATATGCCTATGGCTGTATATTCACCGTGAAGAGGAGAATTGCTTACCCATGAAGGTGTTTGATAATGTTGTGCAGAGGCATTGAGTCCAATGACAAACAATATTATGCCGATAAAATATAATTTAGCCATTTGCTTGTGTATATTTGCAAAAATAGCATGTTTTCTGTTATGATAAAAAAGATAAAGGCAAATCTGATTACCATGGGGTGTTCCAAAAACCTTGTGGATTCAGAAAAACTTGCCTGGCAGTTGAGGCAACTGGGATGGGAGGTTGAGCATGAAGCCGGTCAATGGATGCATGATGTTGTTTTTATCAATACATGTGGTTTCATAAATGATGCCAAAGCAGAAAGTGTGGAAATGATTCTTGATGTTGCTGAAGCCAAAAAATCGGGATTGGTTGATAAAATTGTTGTGTTTGGCTGCCTTGTGGAAAGGTATAAAGAAGACCTGAAAGCTGAAATTCCCGAAGTGGACCTGTGGATGGGAAATTATTCTGCACCAAAAATGATGCAGGTTCTGCAAGAGAGGTTTAATGCCGGAGAAAAGCGCATCATATCAGGCCCGGGACATTATGCCTACCTTAAACTGGCAGAGGGGTGTAACCGCAAATGTGCTTACTGTGCCATCCCGCTGATCAAGGGAAAATATGTGTCAAGGCAGCCCGGCGATGTTGTCGATGAGGCGTCATACCTGGCATCAACAGGGGTGAAAGAGTTGTTACTGATAGCACAGGATTTAAGTTATTATGGCAAGGATATTGGAAAACCAGGGTACCTTCCCCGGTTGGTGGAAAAGCTTGTTACAATTGAAGGCATCCGGTGGGTGCGCTTGCATTATTTGTATCCGAATGATTTTCCTGATGAGATACTGGAAATCATGAGAAACAATCCAAAAGTTTGTAATTACCTGGATATTCCTTTACAACATGTCAATGATGCCTTGTTGAAAAAAATGCGCAGGGGCACCAACAGAAAAGAAATTGAGACGATTCTTCAACAAGCCAGGGCAATTGTTCCTGACATAGCCGTCAGAACCACAATGATGGTAGGCCATCCGGGAGAGACAGAGACAGAGTTTAATGAACTTCTGGATTTTGTTCAAACATGGCAGTTTGAGCGGCTTGGTGTATTTACCTATTCCCACGAAGAAAATACCTACGGTGCAAAAGCATTTGATGACAGCATTCCTGAGGAGATAAAACAGGAACGTGCGGAACAACTTATGGCTGTGCAGGAAGGTATTTCCTATAAAAAGAACCAGAATTGGGTTGGAAAAACCATGAGCGTTCTCATTGACCGGCAGGAAGGAAAGCTTTTGACAGGACGCAGCCAGTATGATTCTGTGGAGATAGACAATGAAATATACGTTGAATATGAACAATCTATTGAGCCTGGTACATTCTGCAAAGTAAAAATACTCGAAGCATCTGCTTATGAATTAAAGGGAGAATTGGTAAGCATATTGTAAAGTCCACAAAAACGCTTAAACTATTTGTTCTCTACAAACTAAAAATGGATAAAAAAAACCGCCCAATTTAACTGAGCGGTTTTTTAAGTTATGGTTCTGTGTATTTATTTGACTTCTTCAAAATCCACATCGGTAACCTCATCATCTGAATCATCGCCGGATTTTGATTTACTTTCTTGTTCTGAACCTTCAGCCTGTTCAGATTTTCCTTCTTGTTGTTGCTGCTGACCGGCATTTTGTGCATTATAGATGTCTTGTGAGGCTGCCTGGAAAACCTTGTTAAGCTCTTCCATGGCTGTGTCAATGCCCTCTACATCCTGATTTTTATGCGCTTCTTTCAGTTTACCCAATGCCTCTTCAATGGGTTTCTTTTTATCAGCAGGAATTTTATCTCCAACTTCTTTCAGTTGCTTTTCAGTTTGGAAAATCATCTGATCAGCCTGATTGATTTTCTCCACCTTTTCTTTTTCTTTTTTGTCCTGCTCGGCATTGGCTTCAGCTTCAGTTTTCATCTTATTGATTTCCTCTTCTGATAATCCGGTTGAAGCCTCAATGCGTATGCTTTGTTCTTTGCCGGTACCTTTATCTTTGGCAGATACATTTAGAATACCATTGGCATCAATGTCGAAACTGACTTCAATTTGCGGAACACCACGTGGAGCCGGCGGAATGCCATCAAGGTGGAAACGTCCGATTGTTTTGTTGTCTTTGGCCATGGGCCTTTCACCCTGCAAGACATGGATCTCAACGGAAGGTTGATTGTCTGTGGCCGTGGTAAATGTCTCCGATTTGTTTGTTGGGATGGTTGTGTTGGCTTCGATGAGTTTTGTCATCACACCACCCATGGTTTCGATTCCCAGAGACAATGGGGTAACGTCAAGCAGGAGAACGTCTTTAACGTCACCTGTCAGCACACCACCCTGGATAGCTGCACCAAGGGCTACCACTTCGTCGGGATTTACGCCTTTCGAAGGGTCTTTACCAAACAATTTTTTAACTTTTTCCTGAATGGCCGGGATTCGTGTTGAGCCACCGACAAGCAATACCTGGTTGATATCTTTTGCAGTTATGCCGGCATCTTTCATGGCTTTCTCACATGGTTTAACGGTTGCTTCAATAAGTGAATCAACAAGTTGTTCAAATTTTGCCCTTGATAATGTTTTTACCATATGTTTAGGCACACCTTCCACCGGCATAATATATGGCAGGTTGATCTCAGTAGAGCTTGCACTGGAAAGTTCTATCTTAGCTTTCTCAGCAGCTTCTTTCAACCGCTGCATTGCCATGGGGTCTTTGCTGAGGTCGGCGCCTTCATCTTTTTTAAATTCTTCAACCAGCCATTCGATGACTTTCTGGTCGAAATCATCTCCACCCAAGTGTGTGTCACCATTTGTGGATTTTACCTCAAATACACCTTCACCGAGTTCAAGAATAGAAATATCAAACGTACCACCTCCAAGATCGAAGACTGCTACTTTCATATCCTGTTCTTTCTTGTCAAGGCCATACGCCAGTGATGCAGCAGTAGGCTCATTGATGATTCGTTTAACTTCAAGCCCTGCAATCTCTCCGGCTTCTTTTGTAGCCTGACGCTGGCTGTCATCAAAATAGGCAGGCACCGTGATGACAGCTTCGGTTACTTCCTGGCCGATATAGTCTTCTGCAGTTTTTTTCATTTTTTGAAGGATCATTGCAGAAAGCTCCTGCGGCGTGTATTTGCGGTCATCAATCTGTACACGCACTGTATCGTTACCTCCATCAATTACTTTATATGGTACACGCTTAACCTCTTTTTTAAGATTGCTGTACTTTTCACCCATGAAGCGTTTGATGGAAGCAATTGTTTTTTCAGAGTTTGTTATTGCCTGACGCTTTGCAGGATCTCCAATTTTGCGTTCTCCATTTTCTACGAAAGCCACCAATGATGGTGTTGTGCGTTTTCCTTCGCTGTTTGGAATTACAACCGGTTCGTTTCCTTCCATAACAGCAACGCATGAATTCGTTGTTCCTAAGTCTATTCCAATTATTTTACCCATAATATTTTTTTATAAGTTTTGATTTCACAATAATTTTCGCACAACCATGAACAATGACTATGCCATCGGTGAAATATTAACATAAGGGGTAATATTGGCAGGTTTAAGCGTTGAAAAGGCTGAAAATTTGCATTAATCTGACATTACGTCATTTTTTTGACAAATAATAGGGATTGTTCAAATCGGCAAAATTTAAATGTTCTGTAATGGAATCGTTAGCCAGGGTACTGATTGTGGGATTAGATACTTTATTGTACGTGTGTTTTGTAAGCCTTGCAGCAAATAAGCCAACGCCATTATTAATGTTTGTGAAGAATGGTTTCTCCTGCACTGCGCCGGTAGATGGTTCGCTTAAAGAAGAATAGATCTGAAAATTTTCATCTGCTGCGTGCAACGTGAATGAAACGGATTTGGGATACCTTACCAAACGCGTTACATTTGCTTTTTCCTGGATGGAATCCAGCAATACATCGTAAAATTTTTCAACGGGAAATTCCAGTCCGATTTGATTGCCGGATCCTGCCACACTGGTAACCGGCCAAAATATTTCAACTGGAGGACAGTCTTTTATGGTATCGCCGTCGCCGGTTACTTCAAGATAGTAAAAACGAAAAACCATCTGATAGATCCTTCCATTTTCGCCGGTTTCATATTTTGCATTTACTTTCCCAATGTCATATCTGTTCAGGGCGATTTCACGGATTGGTGTTGGGTCTATTATTCGGGCACCACTGATAAGCTCAATAGAGCTTGTACAATGCTTATCTGCTGATGGTATGTGAACATTTAATTCATAAGTAAAGGGATTCCCACTGTTATTTAAGGCACTAATTTCTCCTGTATGAACGTATATTATATTACGGTCACTGGCAAATTGCCCTTCAGGTTTTGGAATGGTGTCAACGGCAACAAAATCCAAACGTTTTACAATTTGACCGTTGTTAATTTGATTGACATACACTTCAGCGTCATCATAAAACAAAGAATCGCTTTCCTGAGCCATTTGGCCTGCCGGGGCATCTCCAAGGAAGGCCTTATTCAGTTTAATATAATGGACAGAATCGTTTTGATTCAACAAACCATAAACCACAGGTATATTTTCCCAGTCAGAGTTGACATCTACCTCTTCCTGACAGGAAGTAAGAATCAAAAGTATGGCAATGAAAAAACAAAATTGCGTAAAATACTGCATTAAAAGTGAGTTATTTCAAAATAATTATCAAATTTGTAAATTAACGTTTCAAAATTAAGCTTATTATTTGAATTACAAAAACATTGTTATGTCACATTATAAGAACGTAAGGCGTGTTACAACCAAAGTTTTACAGGGGATGAAGAATAAAAACGAGAAAATCGCCATGCTAACTGCATACGACTATTCGATGGCCAGGTTGTTAGATACTGCAAAAATTGATATTATTTTAGTTGGAGATTCAGCATCCAACGTTATGGCAGGCTATGAATCTACCTTGCCGATAACACTTGACCATATGATCTATCATGCGGCAAGTGTTGTTCGAGCGGTAAAACGCGCCCTGGTGGTTGTTGATCTTCCTTTTGGTACTTACCAGGGGAATTCAAAACTGGCGTTAAAATCTGCCATACGTATGATGAAAGAAACAGGGGCTGCTGCTGTTAAAATTGAAGGCGGAGCAGAGGTTGAAGAATCTATACGCAGGATATTGTCCGCAGGTATTCCGGTCATGGGGCATTTGGGATTAACGCCCCAGTCAATCCATAAATTTGGTACCTATGTTGTACGTGCTACAGAAGAAGAAGAAGCTGAAAAACTGATTGAAGATGCCCATTTGCTTGAAGAGCTTGGTTGTTTTGGCATTGTACTTGAAAAAATTCCTTCCCGCCTTGCCAGCCAATTGACAAGGGAAATAAAAATTCCGATTATTGGCATAGGGGCAGGGGCTGATGTAGATGGCCAGGTGCTGGTTTCGCATGATATGCTGGGAATTACCCAGGAATTTTCACCCCGGTTTTTACGTCGCTATCATAATCTCTCAGCTGAAATAAAAGACGCTGTTTCGAAATACATTGATGATGTGAAAAATGTGGATTTCCCGAACGAAAATGAGCAATATTAGAGAACATACAACCCAAAAAGGCAACTTTATTCCGGACATAATTTATGAAGATAATCATCTTTTGGTTGTCAATAAACCGGGTGGCATCTTATCGCAGGGAGATACAACAGGGGATTTTTCAATTTTGGACATGTATAAATCTTACCTGAAAACAAAATACAATAACCCGGGAAATGTTTTTTTGGGGCTTGTGCATCGGCTTGACAGGCCGGTGAGTGGTGTACTTGTGCTTGCAAAAACCGGAAAGGCACTGTCTAGGTTAACTGACCAGTTCAGGAAACAGGCCACAGAGAAATATTATTATGCTTTGGTAAAAAACCTGCCTCCCCAGCCCAAACAAATGCTTGAACATTATCTTCTGAAAAACAGGAAGCAAAATAAATCATACGTTACAAATTCTTCTGCCAAAGGAGCTAAGCAAGCACTGCTGGAATATGAAATATGGGGGTCATCGGATAATTACTACATGTTAAAAATACGCTTGCTGACAGGCAGGCATCACCAGATACGTTGTCAGTTAGCCCACATAGGTTGTCCTGTCAAAGGCGATTTGAAATATGGCTTCCCCCGGTCTAACCCGGAAGGTGGTATTAGTTTGCATGCCGGAAAAATAATTATTACACACCCTGTCAAAAAAAACAAAATGGAATTTGTATGTTCTTTGCCAAATGAGAAAGTCTGGAATCTATTCAGGTATCTTGTCTGATATACAGATTTGTTTTTTTCCCGGATTGATTATTACATTTTTATTGTTCAAAAATGCGTAACCCATTATTCCGTCAAATTCAGGATTTGCATTGTTTACCTTGCGGGTATCGGGAACGCTAAAAGTTTCGCCTCCGATGGTCAGCGGCCCTGGTTGGTTGTCAGGATTGAATACCACAAACAAGGCGGATTGTGGGTTAAATAGAAAACGTTGTGTTTTATTGTTAATTAATACGGGGAGTATGATTTTTTGATTGAGATAGAGATCGTAGGATTGAAAATTGAATACTTCATCTGTCCCCCCTAAATCATCATACAAGCGTATTAATCGATCTTTGAAATTTATGTTAACATATTGATTTGAAAAGAAATCCAGTGATATTTTTCCCACAATACTGTCAGGAATACCTGCAGGTCTTTTCAGTACGGGAAAGGTTTCCGATTCAAATGTTATCTCGCCAAAAGAGCCACTGATGTTTTTTATTTCATAATTGTTAAATGATCTGCTGCTGTCCGGGATTTTTTGTAAATTACCAATGTCGGAAGCATAGTCATCATAAATTTGCGTGTTGTTGTGTCCGGAAAAAAGGCTGACATAATAATTCTTTGATTCCTGTTGATCTTGATTCAATTTCACAGGCAAGAGCATTGTAGAATGTTCAAAATAAACCTTACCAAGGCTATCCGCTTTCCATAAAAAATTGACTTCCTGAACAGGCTTTAAGTTTTCTCCGCGTTTGTTATCCTGGTTGTTACAAGCAACTACCATGAAAAGAAATAATATCAATACCAGTTGGTTTTTCATACCTTGTTTTTTTTGTCAAAAGTAAACAAAATAATCGCCGGCTTGTATTTTTTTTTGAGGCATGTGGTTTTTAATCGTGTTTTGTTAGCAAAGAAATGCTATTTTATTCTCGAGAAATGATATATTTACCTTGTGAGGATTTTTAATATGTATAAAATAAAGAAAAATATTTTGTTGATCCTTTTGGTAATGGCAGTAAACCCAGAAGGATTTGCTCAGCGTTTTTTGAGCAGAACGGCAACTGAAATAAAGATCACAGCAGATATTCAGTATGCCAAAGCAAATAATTTTGTTGGAAATGAGATCCCACTTTATTTTGATTTATATGAGCCCATGCATGACAGCATTGACTATCGTCCGCTTGTTATCACAGTTTTTGGTGGGTCATTTGTTGTGGGCAATAAAGACTGGCCTGACATGAGGGCATTTGGTGATAGCCTGGCACATTACGGATACGTGGTGGCCTCCATTGATTACCGGTTGGGATATAATCCGTTTGACAAAAGAGAAATATACAGGGCAGCGTACAGGGCCACACAGGATATTAATGCTGCTATACGATATTTTAAAGCCAATTATAACACCTATGGCATTGATACCACCAGTATATTTCTTCTGGGGAGCTCGGCTGGCGGCATTGCCTCTCTGACATCGGCTTTTCTGGACGAAGAGCAAAGGCCTGACATAACCTATGCGCTGGAAAATAATCTGGATGATTTGGGTTGTATTAATTGCTCCGGAGATAATAATAATCATACAAACAGTGTTGCAGGAGTTATTGCCCAATGGGGAGGGATGAATAATCCGGCTTACATTGATTCCAGGGATAGTACCCCGGTGTGTTTTATTCATGGTGTAAATGACAACATTGTCCCGTATGATGTTGGCCCTGCTTATAAAACCCAATTGATGCCTGTTTTATTTGGGTCAGAGTATTTGTCTAACCGCATGAACTCTTTGAGTATTTGGAATGAATTGCATTTATTTCCCGATGAAAAACATTGTTTTTACCTTAAAGCGAATTTAATCATAGACCCTCCGAAATTTGATACATGCCTGAATATCATTGTAAACTTTATGTCAAAACTAAACCCCCGGGTTAATAATGGCGACGGCAGCATGCTTTTAACCGGAAAAACACTGACTCACGATCCGGTTAATTTGTATCGGACCGATCATTTGCTGTACACGGATAATAAAAGATGTTTGGAAAACAAATTTTACATTATTTCATTGCCGGACGGAAGAATAATAAAATCAGGGAACACTTTTTTTCAAAGGGGAATAGATATGAAGCCTTTAAAAAATGGCATGTATATCTTTGAGACCTACGGAAAAAGAAAAAATACCATACAAACAGTAACATTGAATTAGTTGTAACCCCTTAAATTTTTGTTAATATCTGATCATTTTCTATGTTTTTTATTAGTTTTGAGGAGGAAATAGCACCAAACAAATGAAAATAATGAAGAAAAGGATTTTTATTCAGGCCGTTTTATGTCTATTGATTGTTCAGGTCTCTGCACAGGAGCAAAGGTTTGTTGACCGTGTTTTTGATTACATCACGATTTCGGATTCGATTTATTACAGTTGTGGAGACAATTACCAGGGAAACCACAAGGATTTATTTTTTGATTTTTATGAACCTGCCAATGATACCATGACCTACCGGCCATTTGTGATTACCGTTTTTGGAGGTGCCTTTGTGGCAGGTAACCGTTCGTGGGTTGATATGGTAGCTTATGGTGACAGTTTGTCGCATTATGGATATGCCGTAGCATCAATAGATTATCGCCTTGGGTATAATCCACTATCAGAAAGCAGCATTATAAGGGCAGCTTACCGTGCCGGTCAGGATGTCAATGCTGCCATCCGGTATTTTAAAGCCAATTATGATGAATACGGCATTGACACCACACAAATATATTTGCTGGGGAATTCTGCCGGAACAATAGCTTCACTAATGTCTGTATATATGGAGGAAGATGAACGACCAGATGCCACTTATGGTGGAATACTTAACGATGACTTAGGATGTTTTAACTGCACCGGTGATTATCAAAATCACACTACCGAAGTACGAGGCCTGATTGCTCAATGGGGAGGAGTTGATGACCTGGAATATTTGGATGATTTCAACACAACACCGGTTTGTTTTATCCACGGCACGGGTGATAATTCTGTTCCTTACGATTACGGACCTGCTTACAATACGGATTTGTTTCCTGATTTGTATGGATCATTGTATATGTCAATGCGCCTGGATACGCTTGATATATGGCATGAATTGCATTTGTTTGATGATGCATCGCATTGTTTTTACCTTGAAGGGGATAACATGACGATGATCCCAGATTCTTTCGATATTTGTTTTAACATCGCTGTGGAATTTATGGCCCAGTTTAACCCGTGGGTTGATGATCCGGTAATGATAGCTCAAAACGACAAGCCTAGCAGTAAAATATATCCAAACCCTGCAGGGAATGAGATGTTTATTGAGACAAAAAAGCCATCTGGTTTTTACCGGTTGATGTCGTCTGATGGTAGAATTGTATGTACCGGGATACTGGAAGATACAAAAACAAAAGTTGATATGAGCAGATTTCCTGATGGATTGTACGTGATTGAAATTGAATCCGGTACCGGGGTGTCCAGGCAGAGAATTATTCATCATTGATCCCAAGGCGATTAGTCTTCTTCTATATGTTTTGTATTCCCCTGGGGAACCATTTAAAGAAAAGAAATAAGCTATAAAACCTCAAGCTCACTTCGACCTTTCAATTCATTGCTTGTGGATTTAAGTATTTACTTGCTGTTATTATCCAGCGTAATTTCCACTGTTTTAACGTTTCTTTTTTGTTTATCAACTATCGCCTGAATTTCTTTATTTTGAATCGATCTTAGATTTTTTATCAAATCTTTTTTGTTTTTTAAATTCCAGTCTTTTGTGTAGTATGTTTTTCCTTGTCCTATATCCGCTTGAGGAACATTAGACATCCTTCCCTGTGAGATGTATTTTATTGCTTTAATGTAAAGTTCATGAGCATGTTCCATTACATTAATATGAATCTCAGGTAATGATTTACTCCAGTCCATTTTAGTGAATTCCGTTGTAACAATATTGCCAGAATCAATACCTTTATCAATCCACATTACTGTGTTTCCGACAAGGTGAAATTGTTTAGTGGCAATACACCAGTTAGTGCAATTTGGACCGCCTTTAATGTAAGGAGAAAGGCCTGTATGAAGGTTTAGTATCCCTGTTTTTGGTTTAATGGAAAGCATTTTGCTTTTAACAATTCGTGTTCCTGAAACGATGATTAAATCAGGATTTAATTGTTTTGAAAAGTCATAAGCTTTTTTACTGTTGATGTTTTCGACATTAATAAGTTTAGTATCAGGGTATTTTGAATATTTCCGTTCATAAAAATCTATCATATCCCACCAGGCCTTGTTTATTGATGATAGAAAAATTCTTTCATATAGTGCGTTGTAGAGCTTGGTTAGTGTAATTTTTCTTTTCTGTTTTTTTGACTCCGTTACAATACCAATAATGTTAAAATCCTCTGCCAGTTTATTTGCAAGGGCTTTTTGATTTGCTTCATTCCCAATCCAAAGTAAAAGATTCATTTATACCTGATTATTTTTTTTATGTTTTCAAGCGAATTAGTAATTCTCATTTTTGTTTTAAGCCAGGGTTCATTATATAGCTCAATCCTTGATACTTCAAATAAATCCTCTTTATCAGGATTGAAAATATCTTGTTTAACAGCTAATCCTGCTTTGTATCCAATTTTCCGGCTGAGTTTTTTAGTTCTTTCGTCATAACTACCAACAGGGTATGATACGGTTAGAGGAAAGCAACCAAGTTGTTGTTTAATTCTGTTTCCTGAATCCAGTAATTCCTGTTCGATATCACTCTCTTTTTCCATTGTTCCTAACATGCTGTGAGTAACGGTATGGCTTCCGATGTAATGCCCTGCCTTTTTTAGCCTTTTGATATCTTCCCAGGTCATCATGGGTTTTGGTAATTCTACATCATTAAATGAATTGATGATGGTGGTAAGCACAAGTTTCCTTTTATTATGTTCAAGTGTTTTTAAAAATGGTTTTAAATTAGATATAAATTTTATACGGTCCTCTTTATTTGCAAATTGTTTGTTCCGGTAGTCCAAAGGCAAAAATTCAAACGGTAAATGAAGTGCATCCTGATTTGTGTTTTGAAAAGAATATTCTAAAATATGTGTCCACGTAGGTATGTTTTTGTCAATGCTATCGGTGACAATATAAAAAGAGGCTTTTATGTTGTGTTTTTCTAAAATTGGCAAGGCATATTCAATGTTGTCTTTATACCCATCATCAAACATTATTGTAGCGTATTGATTTTTTTTTCGTAATGCTTCCTCATTAAAAGCTAAGTCCTCAAATAAAACAACCTCATATTTATTTGAAATGAATTTAATACATTTTTCAAACAACCTGACATTCATAGGGGGCCATAGAAGATCTCTGTGGGGATTTACTCTGTGAAATAAAAAGTTTCTTATCATTTCTCTTTTTTGTTTATGATAACTGGGTTAGATCGTAAATTTTGTTGTTGGTTTCCAGATATTGTTATGTCAAAATAAATAAAAGTTTTTTAGATAAAGAAACCATAAAATATCTGCCGGCCTTTTTACAGGCACAAAAACCTAACAAGGCAAAATTTTCAGGGCTGGTTAGTTAATGCGCCGTATTTTTCCGATTTTTACAGCATGAAACTTCTATTTGATGACATTATCCATAACGATGGCTGTGAACAAGTGGAGGTTTTATCCCGATAGATCATCGGCACAGGTAATGAGCATTGAAAATAAAATTCTCTGCGGTACTCTGCTCCTCTGCGTCCCTCTGCGGTACAACTAAAAGTAACGCAAAGTTGAGCGGAGAAGACGCCGGGAACCGCGGAGAGAAAAAATAAAAATACAAACAGATGAAACGTATTGGATTGTTATCGGATACCCACGGTTTTTTGGATGATGCGTACTTTGATTTTCTGAAAGATGTGGACGAAATATGGCATGCAGGCGATATTGGTACTGTTGAAGTGAGCGACCGTCTTGAAGCATTTAAACCAATGCGTGCTGTTTACGGCAATATTGACGGTCATGACATACGGTTGCGCTACCCTGAACATCAGCGTTTTGAAATTGAAGGCCTTAAGGTCTGGATGACGCATATTGGAGGGTATCCCGGTCGTTATGCTCCCGGTGTAAAACCGGATGTTTTTAAAGATCCTCCGGGCTTATTTATTTCAGGCCACTCTCATATTCTCAAAGTGATGCCAGACAAGCGGCTGGATTTACTGCATATCAATCCCGGTGCAGCAGGGAATAGCGGATTGCATAAAGTAAGGACGGTGTTACGTTTTGATATCAGGAATGCGAAAGTGCACCAATTGGAGATTTATGAAAAACAACGTGGATAAATTATAGAGCATGCCATTTTACTGCAAAGAAAGCTCTAAACAACCCGCAGTAGAACCAAAAATATTATTGTCCCAGCACCTCGGCATCCACCCAAAAGACTGCATCAAGCAGAATTTCATGGTCATGGGTTATTATTCTGTCGGTAACAGTTTTTACGCGAAAGGCAATGTTTTCTTTTTTCAGGTATGCCTCAAGGTTGTGGTCAGCCGTATTCAAATCAAGACTGCTACCAACATCATCAGAGATGTCTTCTTTCCATGCGACCATCACTTCCTCAAGTCCTTCGGCATTGAGGTATATCCAAATGTCATTCAAAAACCTGAAATCCCCATCATCCGGCGAAACTACTTCCAAATCCAGACTCCTCATGCGGATGTCTTCCACCATATCTTTCCTTGTATCATGTACTGAAAATTCCCCTTCCGAATTGGTGGTAATATCCGGTGTCCACATGTCATAAGGCATATTCACACCAACGGTGGATGGTATGATTACCGTTTCCTGATAATCCATTTCAAATTGGGTGTATTCGTCCACCTTTTTACATCCCGATGAGAGGATTATGACCATTAAAAAAATGCTTACTTGTTTTATCATGCTTTTATTTTTTGTCATTAACATCATATCATTCTTGCAGGCTAATTTTTCCGCATTATCCAGTAACTTGTTTTAAAAGGTTCTGCAAATTTTGAACTTAATCATGCTGTTTAATGATAAAATTAGTTGATGTTTTCAATCAATATTTTGAATAAAGCATTAATAGTTCATGAACACGGTGGTATAGACATCCCCGCGCACCCTGAATTCAGCTTCTTCAAATTTGGGTGTTCCCAAGCTGGCTTTTGCATTTTCAGAAAAACAATACCCCTCTTTTGGTATGCCTAAAAAGTTTTTGTCCATTTCATTGTTGTTGTTTTCATCATGCAAAATGGCCATGGCATATTTCCCGGCAGGTACATTTTTAAACCTTACGGTAGTGGTTTCTTGCGATGCTTCGATTTTTTTCCCCATGAAAACGTCTTCTTCCTTTTCCGAAGGGAATGTTTCAGCATTATCATACAGAGCTACGCTGATGTATCCCTGGTCTGATTTAACATTTTTTACTTGCACTTCTACCGTGTAATGTTGTGCAAAAATTGATGTCCCCGTTAATATCAAAATCAACACTAGTAAATATCTCATAATACCTAAATTTTTATATGGGTTACAACAATGTAAACGTTATTAAAACAATAATGTTTTTAAAAGTAAAATTAATGGTTTTTTATGAATTGTTTTATGTGCGTTATAAAAATTAAAAACTGATTATTAAGGTAAAAATTATTCATGCCTATGTTATTAGATGCCTTAAAATTTATAATTTTATGCTTTAACCAATAAATTTATTTTTATGATTCTATTGAAAAATATCAAGTCGCTTGTGGGAATTGATGAAAGTGGAAAACCCTTTAAAGCCGGAAAAGATATGGCTCATGTGGAATGTATTGACAATGCGTGGTTGTTGACAGACGGCGATAACATCAAAGATTTTGGTACGATGGATACGCTGGAAACCAATGAAAATGTGCTTTCAGCAGATGTGTCAATAGAGCTGGATGTGCATGGGAGGTATGTGTTTCCCTCGTTTTGTGATTCGCACACGCACATTGTTTTTGCAGGCAGCCGTGAAATTGAATACGTTGACAAAATCCGGGGCTTGAGTTATGAAGAGATTGCAAAGCGCGGCGGGGGGATTTTGAATTCTGCCAAATTGTTGCATAAAACCAGTGAGAAGGAGTTGTATGAACAATCCATGCGTCGTATGGAGGAGGTGATGATGCAGGGAACCGGTGCCGTGGAAATCAAAAGTGGATACGGCCTTAATCTTGAAGACGAATTGAAAATGTTGCGTGTCATCCGTCGTATTAAGGACACTTCTCCGGTAGCTGTAAAATCAACTTTTCTTGGTGCCCATGCGGTTCCTGCTGAATATAAATCAAATCAGAGCAAATATGTGGATGTGGTTGTCAATGAGATGTTACCGGCGGTGGCCGCCGAAAACCTGGCAGATTACATTGATGTGTTTTGCGATAAAGGCTTTTTTACGGTGGAAGAAACGGACAGGATTCTGAAAGCGGGCATGAAATTCGGTCTGAAACCGAAAATCCATGCCAATGAGCTCGCCAAATCAGGTGGAATACAGATTGGTGTAAAATACGATGCTTTGTCGGTGGACCATATCGAATATACGGGAGAAGAAGAGATGGAAGCGCTCAACGGGTCGGGTACTATGCCCACGATTTTGCCGGGGGCTGCATTTTTCCTGAACATGCCTTTTGCACCGGCACGTGAAATGATTGACCACGGTTTGCCTGTGGCTTGTGCGTCAGATTATAATCCCGGTTCGTCTCCAACAGGGAACATGAAGCTGATGACATCTTTTGCTTGCGTGAACTATCGTCTGACACCAGATGAGGCCTTGAATGCAACCACCATCAATTCGGCCTATGCCATGGGAGTGAGTGATCAATACGGAAGTATTACGAGAGGAAAAAAAGCCAGTTTTTTTATCACAAAAGAAATTCCTTCACGCCACTTTATGCCCTATGCTTATGGCAGTGATTTGATTGATACGGTAATACTGAACGGAAAGCTCATAAAAATGCCCCCGGAACAATTCATTCCGGAGGCATAAATCATTTTTATAATTCCTATTCTCTATTGGATAATAATTTTATTGGATAATAATTTTTACCGTTGATCTTTTATTATTAGTATCAATGTTAAGCAAGTAATAGCCTTCGGATAATGTATTTACATTAATATGTGACGATTTGGCATTTATCTGTTTTTGTGTGATTAAGCGTCCGGTAATGTCAACCAACTGTATGTTGGTGATGGTTTTGCCAGATTCCACATGAATAACGCTGGATGCCGGGTTGGGATAAACCTGGATATCCGTAGTTTCTTTTACGCTTATCCCCACTTCTTCATCAACAGTAACATTTACTTCGCCCTGAAGGTTTCCGGGATTGGTAATTCCGGCTTCCAATGTAATGTCACCATATATGGTATATGTTCCTGCTGTATTGCCATCATAACTTCCCTCGTTCCAGGTAACGGCAAGCGTGTCAGTGCTGGCGTCATTAAGGGTTACACCCAGAGAGTCCGGAAGCGTTATGTCGCCAAAAGCTGTACCGTAATCGACAATGATATCATCAAGGGTTTCAACAGAGGTAATATAAAGCCCTTCAGGTTCTGTATAATCCAACCAGACACTGTCAACCGTAATGCTGCTTCCTTCTATGAAAACATCATTTTCTATCAAATTTGAGGCTGAGATGACAATGTTCAGGGAATCCGGGTTTTCAGTAGAAGTCCATTCTATTGGGATTTCAAATTCTGTCCATGTATCGACAACATCAGACGAATACATTACACCCCATCCAATGGTGTCCCGTTCATCGGTGGTTTCATTCCATTTAGATATGCCGATGGCAATCATGGCAGAATCTCCGGGTTGTGGTGCTGATTTAAAATATCCCTTTAAATAGTATGGCCTGTCGGTAAATGGCAGTCCGCCTTCAATACTCCCGGAACTATTTGCTACATCAATAACAAATTCGCCAAGGGTAAGTATGCCGGGAAGGGTTGTAGGACTTCCCATAACATCTTGTGTGACATTGGTTGCTTTTGCAGCGTAATCTCCACTGTAAACGTCAGTACCTACCTGCGTTACGGTGTTGAATTCTACTTCTGATAAGACCAAATCAATAACATAATTGGACGTTCCCCAGTCAACGGGATCATTGAAGTCCGGAAAATCAGCATTAGGTTCCCAGTTTTCGTAATCATTGTTTGGGATTGTTGTTTGTGCAGACATAATCCCAACGCATAAAATAACAAAGCCAAGTGTAAGTAATAAGTTTTTCATAATGTTTAGTTTTTTGTTAAGGTTCAACAAATTAAAAGATATATTTTATATCATACAAATAAATCAAGAAGTAATTATTGATAAAGCATGAACTATTGATTCTTCACCCAGTTTACAAGTCCTTTATTGTCAATGATTTCTTTCAGTTTGTCCGGCAGGGGAGCAAAATCAAACGACTTTGTACCAACATTGATTTTTCCTTTTTCAACATCAACATTAACCTTGTCTCCGGGATGATAAGCATCAACAGCTTCGGGGTGTACTATCAGAAGCAATCCCTGGTTTACAGAGCTGCGGTAAAAAATGCGGTTCACAGATTTTACGATCACAGCTTTTACTCCTGCATGTGCTAAACCTACTGCAGGATGTTCCCGTGAAGATCCGCAGCCAAAATTAGACCCGGCCATAATTACATCTCCCGTTTCAACTTGCTTTGTGAAATTAGGATCAAACCCTTCAAAAAGGTGTGGTACAATGGCTACGGCATCGCTGCTGAGGATGTTATACGTCAGGTTGCCGGCAAACATCTGGTCGGTGTTTAAATTGTCAACGTCTGTATAATTCCAAACGTTTCCAAGCTTGCGGTTTTCGCCTTCGGGGATATCCACCATGGATGATTGTTCCTGTTGATGTGGCCATGTTTCATTGCCGGGATGGGAGCGGGGGTCTGTAATCTTTCCTTCAATGGATGATATTGCTACGGCAGCAGGTGATACAAGGTAAATTTCAGCGTTTTTATTGCCCATGCGGCCTTTGAAATTGCGGTTGGCTGTAGATAAAACCCTGTACCCATCGGCAGGGATTCCCTGTCCTGTGCCAAGACACGGGCCGCAGGATGTTGACAGCACATTGGCACCTGCTTCCATCAGGGTTGTTAACACGCCTGATTCCATGGCCTGCATATAAATCTCCTTGCTTGCTGGAATGATGAGCAATTGAAAGCCTTCTTTGACTTTTTGTCCCTTCAGCACTTCAGCAGCAACCTCAAGGTCTTCATAACGGCCGTTGGTGCATGTACCGATCAAACCCTGCTGTATTTCCATGCCTGCCACTTCGGCAAGCGCTTTGACATTGTCAACATGGTGGGGTGCTGCAACAAGCGGATACAATTCAGATAAGTCAATGTCTATTTCCTGAATGTATTCTGCATCATCATCAGCCCATATACCATCAATACTATCCTTACCGTAATATTCTGCGAGTATTTCGTCTGGTGGAAAAACGGCATTTTTTGCGCCCATTTCAGATGCCAGGTTAGCAAGAGTCATGCGTTGGGGCATGGTCAGTGTTTTTACGCCTTCGCCATGGTATTCAATGCTGTTGTAATTGGCTCCGGAAGAACCGATAAGCCCTATGATGTACAACGACAAATCTTTGGCATAAACCCCGTCGGGCAATTGTCCATGCAGGGTGATTTTTATGCTTTCAGGCACGCGAAACCAGGTTTCACCTTTTTTCCAGATGCCTGCAGATTCGGTACGGTCAATACCTGCTGCCAATGCGTTGAAAGCCCCTGCGGTACAAGTGTGGCTGTCACTTCCCACGATAATCATGCCCGGTTTGGCATGGTAAGCCATGATTTGATGGCAAATCCCATTGCCCACATCGTAAAACTTTTCGATGTTTTGATCTTTGGCAAAATCACGGATGGTCTGATATTGTGTGGCCAATGCAGCATTGGTTGGCGGTGCATTGTGGTCCAGCACAATCAGTGATTGATCCGGATTGGCCAGCTTGGTACCACCCATTTTTTCAAATGTTTTCTTTATGCTTGCTGTATTGTCATGCGTCAGTACGAGATCAGGTTTTCTGAAGACGATGCTTCCTGTTTTTGCATTGAGTATTTTTTCAACAAATGTTTGTCCCATAATTTATTATTTAGTTTTAAGTTTAGGTGATAAGTGTTAGGTGTTAGGTGTTAGGGGATAGGGGATAGGAAAAATTTTCCTCCTAACACCTAACCCCTAACCCCTAACACCTGATTTAATTAAAAATTCCTCCACGTTGATAGATATCCATTTGAACCTCACTGAAAGGCTTTGCCTGGATTTTTGTGTTCTTATCCAGATTTTTCACTTCGCCGGTTTCAAAATTCACGCGTATTTTATCGCCGTTTTCCAGTTTCAATCCCTCAAGGTTTTCATATTGCATCACGGGCATCGCTGCATTGATGGCATTTCTTTCATAGATAGCGCCAAATGACTTAGCCAGAATAACATTGATGCCAAGCACTTTAAAACAATCAACCGCTTGCTGGCGCGAAGAGCCACTGCCAAAGTTTTTCTGCGTAACGATGATGTCGCCCGGTTTTGCTTTTTCGGCAAAATCTTCATAACCCTCGAGGTTATCCAGGGCGTATTGTCCCATTTCATTAATATCGGTGATGGACAAATAACGGTTATGGAATATCATATCCGTATCAATGTTATCTTTCTGGATAAACCATGTGCGCCCTTCCACAACAACGGGTTTATCATATGTTGTTTCTTTTTTGGATGCGGCTGTTTTTTTCGCTGTCTCAGCCGTTCCTGTTTCAAATGTCATAGGCTTTTCAGGGATTTCCCATGGGGTGGTAATGTATCCGGCTACGGAAGAGGCTGCTACATTGGCTGGTGATGCCAGGTAAACACTGCCTTTTCCCTGTTTTCCCGGAAAATTACGGTTACCGGTGCTGATGGTAACTTCACCTTCGCCGTTTTGACCTACATGGCCGTTGGCACAGCCACCACAACCAGCATTGGATACCAATGCGCCGGCATCTTTAAAAATTTTAATGATGCCTTCTTCAAGGGCTTGCTGCCAAATGTCATCAGTGGCAGGCACAATTTTCAACACCACGCCCGGGGCCACTTTGCGTCCTTTAAGAATAGCTGCTGCAGCCCTGAGGTCTGGAAGCCTGCCGTTGGTGCAGGAGCCGATGAAAGCAGAATCAATTTTTATTTTTTTGCCGGGATCAAGCTTAACGCTGTCATGAGGTTTGCCCGGTCGTGACACCATAGGCTCAAAGTTGCTGATATCCACTTCTTCAATCAAATCATAATGTGCATCATCATCAGCATACACAGGGTCTATTTGGCGTCCTGTGGCTTCATTTGCTTTTTCAAGAACCTCCTTGTTAGGCGGGAACATAACAATGATGGCGCCCATTTCTGTGCCCATAGAGGCAATGGTAATGCGGTCGCTCATCCTAAGGTTTTCAATGGCTTTGCCATACATTTCAACGGAATATCCCAAAAGGGTACTGGCGCCGAATTTAGCAAGCAGGTTGAGTACAATATCTTTGGCTGTAACGTTTTCAGGTTTTTCCCCTTTAAAGTTCAATTTGGCGGATTTTGGTACTTTAAACCATACGGAACCATTTGCCCAGGCTGCAGCAATATCCTGATCGCCCATGCCTTGTCCGAAAGCACCTACAGCGCCCATGATGTTGGCATGTGAATCGGTGGAAACAAAGGTACTGCCCGGATAAACCAAACCTTCGTCAATGGCCAGATGTGTTCCTATGCCATCGGTAACGTCGTGTACTGTGATCCCGTGTTTACGTGCAAATAAGCGGCATTTGTGCTGATTGTTGGCGTACTTCTGGTCTGAACCAGCAGGTATCAGGTCAAAGGTGAAAAATGTCTTTGACGGGTCATCAACGCTCAGCTTATTGTTTTCCAGGTTCTGAACTACATTGGCACCCCCGAAATCCCTGGCTACACGGGCATCAATAGAAATGTCCACAATGTCTCCGGGGGTTACTTTTTCCCGGTTAGAGTGGTTGGCAATGATTTTTTCAACTATTGTCATAGGTTATAATTTTTAGTGCGATTACAAATTTAAAAATACTCTGTCATAAAAACGAATTTTTTTAACTGAAGTTTCGGAGATGCTATCAGGTTGACAATCAGCATATTAAGCCAATGTTGTAAAACATATTAAATCCCAGATAATCAATGGGTTAAATCATT
>CAZGPW010000077.1:0-2194 GCA_964527535.1 uncultured Bacteroidales bacterium | reverse complement strand
AATGATTTAACCCATTGATTATCTGGGATTTAATATGTTTTACAACATTGGCTTAATATGCTGATTGTCAACCTGATAGCATCTCCGAAACTTCAGTTATTTAGTGGTCATTTTCAATGGCTTTTTAGATTTCCCATGCTTACCTCTTTAATAATTTTTTTAGTGACTTCCACGAACGGGTATTCAGCACATCGTCTTTTTCCAGCCAGCCGCGGCGTGCCTGTGATACACCATAACGCATAAAATTCAGGCTGTCTTTTGAATGGGCATCAGTGGAGATAGCCAGTTTCACGCCTTTCTCTCTGGCAAGCCGGGCATTGTCATCATTGAGATCAAGCCGTTGCGGGTTGGCATTAATTTCCAGATAACACCCCTTGTTTTTTGCTTCTTCCAGCACTGTTTTGATGTCAATATCATACGCGCTGCGCTCACCCAACTTACGACCGGTAGGGTGGGCAAGAATATTGAAATAAGGATCTTCCATGGCTTTTATTACACGGCGGGTTTGTTCTTTGCGCGACAGGTTCATGTTGTAATGAATGGCACCAATCACTAAATCCAGCTGCTTCAGAATATCATCGGATAAATCCAGGGATCCGTCTTTCAGAATATCCACTTCAATGCCTTTAAGTATCCTGAAATCAGACATGGATTCGTTTAAATTATCAATTTGTTCAATTTGTTCTCCCAGGCGTTTCTCATCAACCCCGTCTGCCATGCTGACTTTTTGGGAATGATCGCTGACAGCGTAATAGGCATAACCTATATCTTTTGCCGCCTGAGCCATTTCTTTCAGACTGAACAAACCGTCAGTTTGATTGGTGTGTGTGTGCAAATCACCTTTGATGTCCTCCGGCTTAATCAGATCAGGCAGCTTATCATCCCTGGCAGCCTTAATTTCACCTTTATTTTCCCGCAATTCAGGCTCAATGAATTTCAGGCCTAAAGCCTTATACATGGACTTTTCCGTTTTGGAGGCCAGCTTTTTATCATCTTTATGTATGCCGTATTCATTGAGGGTATAATTCTTTTTCTGAGCGATCTTTCGAAGTTCAATGCTGTGTTCTTTGGATCCGGTAAAGTACAGAAGGGCGGCTCCAAAGGAATTTTTATCCACAACCCGGAGGTCAACCTGTACACCGTTTCTCAGCTTTACGGATGATTTGGTGTCCCCGCTGGAAAGCACCATGTCCACATCCTCAAAGGTGGTAAAAGCATGCATGCATTTTTCACTGTCCTTACCGGTTGCAAGAATATCGATATCTCCCAGGGTAGCCTTCTTTCTTCGATAGGAGCCTGCTACTTCCAGGTCATCCACCTTATTTTCCATATATGCTTTCAGCGTTGACGCAATTTTATCCCCTTCGCTCCATTTGATACGACCGGAACCACCTTTATCTGCATATTTTTCAATTTCTTTAAGAATATTATCAACGGTCTTTTTCCCGAAACCCTCAAGGGATTCAATATCCCCGTTTTTTGCTGCCTTTTTCAAATCATCCAGCGATTCAATATCCAGTTCTTCATACAGTGTTTTGGTCCGCTGAGGCCCCATTTGCTCAAGGTTCATAATGCTCAGCAGGCTTTCCGGAAACTCTTTTTTCAAATTCTCAAGCTTCTTGAGTTTGCCCGTTTCCACAATTTCCTTGACTTTATCCCGGATACTCTCACCTATGCCGGAAATTTCAGACAAATCTTTGCCTTTTTTTATTTCTTTTTCCAGCCTCCCGGAATAGCCCGAAAGTATCCGTACCGCATTTCTGTATGCCCTTACTCTAAATTCATTTTCTCCTTTGATTTCGAGCAGGTCAGCAAGTTCATTCAACTGATCAACGATATCTTTATTGTAAACAGGCATGTTTTTTTATTTTTAAATATGGTTTATCGACATACTAACTTTACATGCAGCAAGGATAAATTGTTTCATCTTTTTCGCACTTTTTTTGAGCACCCGCCTGACTGACTGAAAATTTCAAAAACACAAGGTAATATAGTGGGATATGGTGGATGCAATGCAAAAAACATCGAAAATCCGCATGCTCCTCCAATATTCCTGAATGACGTGCCCAAAATCGTCGCACAGAGTACCGCATCATGGGTGAAAATGAAGATTATACCAATGAGTCCAGTCTTACATGTAACTTTTCCAGTTACTTTTTGTTTAGCGTGATTATTTTTACTGGGGACTAAAAAG
>CAZGPW010000076.1:0-17221 GCA_964527535.1 uncultured Bacteroidales bacterium | reverse complement strand
TTGACGAATTTGAGTATCTATCTGTTATTCTGCATTTTAAAAATTTTAAATATTTTTTCAATGATAGTTTTATAGTCCAATTTTTTCAAGTTGGGTTATAAGGATTATAAATATGGTTTACTGCAAATTTCGTGGAATATTTTACCAATTGCATTTCAAAATGATTAAATATCAGGGCTAAAGCCCTTTCTATTTTATTTCGCCTCAAACCCCAACATAAATGCCGGGGTTAATCGGCTTTAGAACGTGGCACATCGACTCAATTAGTAAAGCCATAGCAAGCTATTAGCCTGGGATAATTTTTATTGATGAACGTTTATTTTTTCTAATTCTTAATTTTTACTCAACAGTAATAATTCAATCATTACCATTACCCACTAAGTATGCAGTAGAACCATAAATATAAATTATTTAAATCTTGATGTAAAAGAATTATCAGAAGTTCCCTTTACCATTAAAATAACAGTAGCCCCTTTATATCATCCATCTGTTGTACCAACATTCTAACACTGCAAATTTCCACAATTTCCAGTATGCTTCCCCCTCAATGTAATGGGTTAAGGTTTTTGCATTTAATATATTATCTTTCACAAGCTGTGAGTTGTCAACCATCTGCTGATACCATGCTTTGTTTTGATAGTAAGCGTCAGGCCCTACAAACCCCTGTTTTTTACGGTCTAAAATCTGTTGCGGCAACGCATTTTTTATCAACTGATACAGCTGATATTTTTTGTATCCTTTTTTATAAATTTGGTTGGGTGAGAGGGATAACAAAAAATTGCTCAATTCATTTTCCAGAAAGGGGACTCTGACTTCGAGGCTGTTTGCCATGCTTGCCCTGTCAATTTTTGTCAAGACCAGTTCACTCATAAAGCAACGCAAATCCATCCTTCTGAACCTGTCCAGGTCAGGTTTTCCTGTGGCATGTTCCCGGGAAAACCAATCGCTGTCCCCAGGAATGTGGTCTTTGTACTCCTGTGTAAAAAGGGATGTAAGTTCATTGTACCTAAAGTGCCCCATGGCCATTGCCCTGCTGTATGCTTCAACCGAAAAGGGCGGTATGTCAGGGGCATTTTGCCACCACCGTTTCTGCTTATTCAGGGCTTTCATGTTTTCATAATGCCATGTATAACCGGAAAACAATTCATCAGCCCCCTCCCCCGACAAAACGGCTTTATTGTGTCCGGCAGCTAATTCACTGACAAGGTATGTGGGTACGATGGAAATGTCGGCAATGGGTTCGTCGTAATGGTACATCAGCTTATCCAGCAGCTCAAGGTGTCCGCCTTGAGCTGTTTTGCTGAAATGTGGCATGTTGAAATGTTCGGCCACAAGTTTTGCGTATTGGTCTTCGCTTTCCTCCCAATCCATGAAGCCTATACTAAAGGTGTTGGCAGTAAATTTGTTTTCGTTTAGCATATAAACAATGGCCGATGAATCATACCCTCCGCTTAAAAATGATCCCACAGGCACTTCACTCTGTGTATGCATTTGCACGGATTTTTTAAACAAGGAATACACTGCCCGGGTGATGTCTTTTTGTTTCAGATTCAAGTATTCCGGTTGATGTTCGCTGTATTTTTTGTGCAATGCCTTTCCCTCTTTTATGAGCATGTATGAACCCGGCTCCAGTTTGTAAATATCCTGGTATATACTGTAAGGAGAAGGAATATATCTGTATGTAAAATAATCGGCAAGTGATTGTGGACGAAGCACTTTCAGTTCGGGAGCGTAATAAAGAATGGCTTTTATTTCAGAACCAAAATACAGGTTGTCATCATCAAGGTAATAATACAAAGGTTTGATTCCGAAACGGTCGCGTGCAAGCAATATATTATCAGTGCTTATATCATACAACGCAAAGGCAAACATACCGTTTAGTTTTGGTAACATATCCGTTCCCCATTCGCGCCATGCATGGATAATTACTTCTGAGTCGGAGTGGCTGATAAATTGATGTCCTTTAGCTTCCAGTTGTTGCTTAAGTTCAGGGTAGTTGTATATTTCACCATTGACTGTGATAATGATATTTTTATCGGCAGATATCAAGGGTTGTTTGCCGGATTCGGTTAAATCCATAAAAGACAGCCTTCTGTGTCCGAAAGCTATGTTTTGTTTTGAATTGTACCACGAGCCGGCATCATCGGGACCACGGTGCATCATGCTGTCGCGCATGGCAATAAATGCTTTGTTGTTAACAATCTTGTTTTTATGCCATACACCATTGATACCACACATGATAGAATAATCTTAAGGGTTCAAGTTTAAGGAAAATTATTGATAAGATGAAACCTCTAAGAAAAAAGCTGAAAATTTTGTTGTGAAAAAATCATTGGAAGCGTCCTTATGTTCAGGCATAAACTGCATTATACATTGGTTTATGATGGCTTACGTTGACTTTTATCCATTCGGGCAACACGGATACATAATACATTTTATCTGTTTTGGTGAGGCTTAACTCCAGTCTTTTTAAAAAATCCTCTGTGGTAATAACGGGGATGTTGTTATTGAGCTTATGCAATACCAATGGTGGTGTATGATTAAAACGCTGTATCTTTTCCTCAATCTTTTTTTCATTGTTCTTACCATTGATCCGCAGATGAAAACTTTTTATCAGATTCAATTTTTCGGGATGGTTAGTGGCTACACACCGGATAAAGTTTTCATCATCAATGCATTTGGCGTAAAACACCATGTTCCCAATATACACTTTTCCTTTCAGATGGCCTCTGTCGTGGTTTAAATCTACCTGGTATTCTTTTGGATTAAATTCTTTTTGCATGTCTAGTTTGGCCATGCATTTATGAGCACATATTTTCATTGCGTACATACATTGGAGGGTATGAAACTCATGATTGAAACCGGCAAAAATTAATTCACTGAGCGTGAACGTGTTTTTTATAGCATCAGAATCAAGCTCAAAGGCTTTGTGACCTTGTTTCAAATTGATGATGTTGTTTCCAATGACTACCATATAATATTGTTCTTTTTAATGTGTTTTAAAATCAATATTATGAATAATATCAAAATTTGGTTCAAGATACAAAAAAAATCATTACGTTTAAACAGAAATTATGCATAAATTAATTTCATCAACATTTTTGAGTTTTGTTTATTGTACTCAAATTAATTTAATATGAACAAACGACGCGTTTTATCAAAATCAGTAAAGCGGTATTTACAAGAAACTGAATTAAGCAAACCGGTTTGTAAAGCTCCTTTTATATCCATGTCAGTTGGCATGACAGGTTATGTTTCTCCTTGTTGTTTAACACAGTCATTTTTTGCCGAGTCAAAAACGATGAATACATACCCCGAAAAGTCACTTAAGGAAATCTGGCGGGGGGAAGCGTTTAATAACTACCGGAAAAAACTAAAGCGAAACCGGTTTCCACAGGAATGTAAGATTTGTGAAGATTCATTACTGCAAGGGAATTTCAAGACTGCAAAAATGCGAATGTATGAAGGTTATAAGCCACACCGAAAATACCCTGTTATGCTTGAGATAGCCATAGATAATACATGTAATCTTGAATGTATAATGTGTAACAGTTTATTTTCATCAAAAATTGCTGATAAAAAAGCTGTTAAATACGATAATGGCATTAATTACGAGCAGTTCAGAAAAGAGTTGCAAGAGATGATACCTCATTTGCAGGAATGTATTTTTTCAGGAGGCGAAAGTTTTTTATCAAAAACCTACCGTGACATTTGGAGGGATATAATTCGGGTTAATCCGGGTTGTAGAATTTCGGTTAATACCAACGGTACAGTATTAAATGAAGAGATTATTGCACTTATGGAGGCTGGAAATTTCTTTCTGAATATCTCAATAGACAGCGTAAAAAAATCCACTTACGAGCAGATTCGTAAAGGCGCTTCATTTGAGCAATTGATGAAAAATTTAGAATATTTTATTGATTATTCAAAAAGAAAGAACACTATTCTGAGTATGCCTGTTTGTCCATTGACATTAAATCATAAAGAATTTCCTGATATAGTGCGATTTTGTAACGCTCATGGCATGTTTTTGGAATTTGTGCATGTGTTTAATGCCCTGGATGTAAATTTACAATTTGCACAAAAAGAAACCCTGGAAGAGGCCTATAATATTTGTTCAAATGCACACTTTGAAGTTGAAGACAGGGTTTCCGAACATAATATTAAAATGCTGGAAGGGCTTTGTAATGATTTAGCATTGTGGATCCGGGCGAAAGCGTTTAAAGAAAAATTTCTATCAGAAATAAAACCGGATAAAGACAAATTTAACAATGCCATGGAGGGTATTGAATCTAAAATCAAGGTTTATCTGGATGCTCATTTTAACAGTGATGAGGCTGAATCCAGATTTAATGACTGGAAAAATCAAAAGGATAAAATATTCGCTGAATTACCTGATTATTTTTATGATGAACGAATTTTTGATCCTGTTTTTGCTTTGAAAACACCAGTTTGGTATCAATATGTATCTACCATGCCAATGGATGAAATGATTGATTTCTTAAAAAGTTTTTCCGAACGCGTTATTTCTCATCTTGGTTCATCTTCAGGTTTTAATTTGCATAACGATCGTTAATCAATCTCAATGCTTAACTCAGTTGCCAGGTTGGTAATGTATTTCCATATTATCCAATCATTATCCCCCCAATGATGGTAAACATGCAGAAAAGATGGCTCTGTGAATGTGGTAAACGTATCATCTGTAAATCCTTTGCCCGGTTTGTATCCAATTGCCTTTTTGCCATAATCGGCAATGAAATTATATTTACCAGGTAAATGTATTTTATCTTCAATTCCAAAATGATATGCTGTTACAATTAAACTGGCTTGATCATCGTAACTTTTTATCATTCCTTTTTCAATTTCCCTGAATGTTATCTTATGCCAGAAGTCCATAAAATCTTTTGCTTGTTGTGAAAATAAAAAGACACCTCCATTCCAATGATGAAAATTTTTGGGGATGGCTATATTATATTGATTGTTCAGGTATTCTCTCAGATGATGGCAATTGGCTGTTTCTGGTTGGATCGTCTTGTTTTCTTTATTAAACCACTGACCATGTTTATATTTGACATTGTACCGTTTACAAATCTTTTTATTATGATAATTCATATCGTAGCCAATTAGTTCTCCTGCCCGGTTGTACCAACATTTGTTTTTTTTATTGAATAAAAGGTTGTTTAATTCAAACGTGGAACTATTACTTATGTGTTTGAAATACAGGTATTTTATGATGGTGAGGAAGTGCTTGTGAGGGCGGGATTTTAAATCGTGAAATCTTGCTAACAAGGTTTTCCATTCACGGGCAGCTTTTTCTGATGTTGATAGAGATGGAAAATTGCTTTGCATCGCATGATATTGCCTGGTACGTTGAAAAAATTCACTGAGGCAGGAACAATTCATTACGTTAGGACTAAAGTAGTCGATGGTACAATGATCTTTTGCAAAATTTACAGGTGAGGTGTATTCATCAAAGATATGGTTTATTTTATCGTTAATGGCAATAACATCTGAATCCAGGTAACAGAAAATATCATTTTTTGAAGCTTTTAAATAATGCAATGCACGGGTTTCAAGATAAAGGTGAGCTTGATGATCTGGTAAGTGGGAGGGCGTCTTGACATTAATAATGTTATCGTGATTAATGTTTATTTCATTTCTGGTATTATCAGTAAGTACAATGATTGGATACCGGGAAAAATGCTTTAGGAAGGCTAAAGAAAAATTTAACTCTTCAATAAATGATTTTTTTCCACAAACAATGTAAACAAAATAATTCATGTGTGCTTTTTAATAAACAATGTAAAAATACTACAAATATCCTGAAGATTTCAAAAAATATGTACTTGATCATTAATAATCCGGGTTGAACATTCATCAAATAAGTGATGCTTTATTTGTTTGTAGGCAAAAAAAATCCTTAATTTCGCTGACTGAAATCAAAACATTGTTAAATATGTTTACAAAAAAAGACATTAAATACCTGAAGGATAAAGCTATAGACCCTAAACGACTGGAAAAGCAAGTTGAAGAAATCAAAGGAGGAAAAAAGTATCTGGATGTTGATCGTCCCGCTACTGCTGAAGATGGCATATACGTTGCAACCGATGACGAAATCACTGATTTTGTTAAACTTTATGAGGAAAATGCACCAGATTTGAAAGTCACCAAATTTGTGCCGGCATCCGGTGCAGCCACACGGATGTTTAAACGCCTTGCTTATTTGCGTGATCACTATAAAGGAAACATGGAGGAGTTTATCGAAGTCAGTTCAGGAAAAGATTTTTACAGTTTAAAAAAGACCTTTGAAAACATTGATAAATTTGCTTTTTATCCTGAATTGTTTAAGCGGTTTTTCCGTCGTGGACAAAACCTTGAGCGCATTTTGCGTAAAAACGAGTACAATAAAGTTGCCCGGATGATCCTGAGCAAACGAGGCTTAAATTACAGGAACATCCCGAAAGGGCTTGTGTTGTTTCACAAGTATCCCGGACATGCCAGAACAGCATTTGAAGAACATTTGGTGGAAGGCAAAATGTATTGCCGCTCCAAAGACAATGATGTAAACCTGCATTTTACCATTAACGATAAGTTCAGGCCTTTGTTTGAGAAACGATTTAAGCATGCAGTGAAGCATTTTTTGGATGCAAAAGAAGTTGATTTTAACCTGGAGTTTTCAGAACAATCCGAATCCACAAGCAGCATTGCATTGACGAAAAAAAATAAACTCCTGCGTGATAAGGATAACAAACTGGTATTACGCCCCGGCGGGCATGGAGCTCTTATCTATAACCTCAACAGCATTGATTCTGATTTTATTTTTATCAAAAACATTGATAATGTAGCTCCCGATACGATAAAGCATGAAACTGTCAGGTACAAAAAATTTATTGGCGGGGTATTGTATTATTATCGGAATGAAATTTTTAACATACTTGAAAGGCTGGATAAAAAACCCTTACCATCAGAAAAAGAATGGAAAAAAATCCTGGATTTTGTTGAAAATAAATTGCTCTACGCATGTTCGGAATCGGACAAGTCCAAAGCAGTGGCAGAATTAAAACGGTATTTGAACCGGCCAATCAGGGTATGTGGCATGGTGCCTAATTCGAGTGAGCCCGGTGGAGGTCCCTTTTGGGTTAATGAAAAGAAAGGCAGGCAATCCCTGCAAATTGCAGAAAAAAATCAAATCAACCTGGATGATGAAAAGAAACTTGATATGTTTGAATCATCCACTCATTTTAATCCGGTTGATATCGTTTGCTGTACCAAAAATTATAAAGGCAAAAAATTCAATTTACTCAATTACCGCGATGAGAAATCCGGTATGGTCATAGAAAAATCTTATGAAGGGAAGCCTATCAAATCTTATGAAATGCCCGGGTTATGGAATGGTGGCATGAGCAAATGGATTACCATTTTTGTGGAAGTGCCGTTAATTACATTTAATCCGGTGAAAGAGCTCAACGACCTCCTAAGGATGGAACATCAGACTGCTAAGTAGTACCTGTAAATCACCTGATTCATGGTCGCACTGATTTCTTGCATTAAGTGCCAGTAAGGTCGTCTATTATTTCCCTGATACAAAATAATCACTTGTATTAACGGAAAATTTGACAGATGGGTGAATATAGATTTGGTAATTCACCTGAACATCATTATATTAGCGGCATATTAAAATAAAAAAAACAATATGGAGGCCTGCCGCATGGTGCATACTGAAGGAACGAAACAGCAAAGGGAGAAATAAGATTTAAAACCATAATACCATGGATATGTAATGATAAAAACGAATACAAAGCATGTATATTTTTATTACTTTTTTGTTTGGGAGCAATGATGCGCAATAAATCCCTGTCTCTTTTGCCTTGAACCAATACAACATAGAAATTTAAAAAACGAAATATTATGAGAAATTTAATTTTATGCATTATTTTAGTAATCTCAATTAATCTGTATGGTCAGGAAGAAACGTCTGATAGTATATTAAACAATGAGGTAAGGTTGAATACCGGTTATTTATTGGCAGGATACCCCGAGTTAGCTTATGAGAGAATTATAAACGATGAATCCGCTGTTGGAATTTCAGGAGGTTTTTGCATAAACGAAGAAGAGGTAATAGGGTTCCTATCTTATTATAAATATTCTCTGGTGCCTTACTATAGAATATATTTTGGCAAAAAAAGAGCTGCCGGATTTTTTATAGAAGGTAATGGTATGTTGTCTTCACAAGAATATTATAATTACACAAATAATGAACGCTCAAATTATATTGGTTTTGGATTAGGTATTGCCATAGGTGTGAAATTTATTACAAGTAGTGGTTGGATAGGTGAATTATATGGAGGAGGGGGTAGAAATTTTATAAATGAAGATAAAATAAATGGAGGATATCCACGATTAGGAGTAACTATCGGTAAAAGATTTTAAGAAAACTTGTACGCATAATGATAATTTAGTTGAAACAAACCCTGTGTACTTTGGTTATACAGTGATAAATTTTGTTAAAACGCTTTTCACAACCCCCTTTTTAGAATGATATGTGAACATAATTACAGAAAAACATAACTTTTGGTGATTATATTCATCAAAAGTTAATACCTTTAAAGGAAGAAATGTACTATATGTTCACAGAATATAATAAACCTGCCCCCTAATCCAATCCAGCCATGGCCACCGACCACCCAATACATCCTGTCACGGCTGTGCTATGGGGTAAACTTTGTTAACGGAACAGGCTGTACGGTTCTTGCCTGCCTGCGCCGCCAAATAGCACCTGTAAGGTTTCCCCTCAATAAAATAAGATTGATTAAAATTCAGCCTAATATATAATTGGCGATCCCTGGCATGTGGCTTGTTCACTTAATAATTCACATTCTCTTTTTCTGATTTTGCAATTACCACGGCTCCGCAGGTGTCGCTCCATACGTTTGTAGCCGTACGGAACATGTCCAGTATCCTGTCAACAGCAAGAATAAGCCCAATTCCTTCAAGGGGAAGCCCTACCACCGACAAAATGATGCTGATCATGACCAGCCCCGCCATAGGAACAGCGGCCGCTCCAATGGATGCCAGTAAGCCTGTAATTACAACAATGATTTGTTGAATTATATCCAGGTCTATTCCATAAGCCTGTGCAATAAAGATAGCAGCAACGCATTCATATAAAGCTGTGCCATCCATGTTGATGGTGGCTCCAAGTGGCAGTGTGAAACTGCTTATTTTTTTGGGAACGCCGGCTTTATTTTCTATGGCATCCATAGTCAAAGGCAATGTAGCTCCGGATGACGATGTAGAAAATGCTGTTAATACAGGTGTTTGCATAGAGCTGAAATGCTTGTATGGCCTGGATTTACCTATGAAGCGTACAATCAAGGGCAGTGTAATAAAGGCATGAAAAAACAAGCCTGCCAATACGGTTACCATGTATAATCCCATGCTTGACATCAGGGCTCCCAGGTCATCCTGTGCTGCAATTTTGGATGCCACAAGACCAAAAATCCCAAACGGTGTGAATTTGATGATAAACATGGTAACTTTCATCATCACCTCAAAAACCGCGTTGAAAAAATCTTTTAAAGGTTGCTGATATTTATTTTTTACCCGGGTAATAAAAAACCCGAATAATATGGAGAAAAATATGACAGACAGCATTTGAGTATTGTCTGAAAAAGCACTGAACAGATTATCCGGTATAATGGTTATCAGAGTGTTGCCCAGGGTGTCGGGAGTTATTTCCAGGTCAACTTCAGCAGCCAGATTGATGTCAGCTCCAACACCGGGTTTCAATAGATTGACAAAAACCAAACCCACTAACAGTGCCAGGATAGTGGTCAACAGGTAATAACCCATGGTTTTTAATCCCAGTCGCCCCAGGTTTTCAGCTCCACCGAGGTTGGCAACTCCTGAGATTACAGAACTTAAAATCAGCGGTACTATGATCATTTTAAGTGCACGCAGAAAAACAGTTCCCATCCATTCGATGTAACCCACATATTCTTTAAAATATACACCGAACAGTACCGCCAGGATAAGTGCCAGTAATATTTGCCAGTGCAATTTGAATTTGAATCTTTTCATGCGGCACATTTTGCGTTAAAGAAACAAAATATTTTGCTTGTGACAAATATAAATGCCTGTTGACGGGTTTATTCAATGATCAATTTTTCAGTAATTACGCCGTTTTTGGTTTGAACTTTAACGATGTATATGCCTGCAGGATATGTTGAGAGGTTTATATTGAGATTGTTTTGGTTGCCATAGTTCCCATCCAGTGTTTTATAAAACAGTGTTTGTCCATTAATGTTGATGATTTCAATTTTTTTAATGCCGCTGTTTGCTTGTATAAACAGGTTGCTGCCGGTTGGATTCGGGTATATGTTTATGCCACTGCTTTCTTTTCCCAAATCGATGTTTACAGGTATTTCGGTTACATAAGTATTTAAAACCTCATTAGTTATGATGGGGGGATTGTAATCAAAATAAATATAGGCTTTATTGGTTACCTCTGTATAATCAGCGAGGCCTTGTTTCGGTATTACACTGTATTTCACAAAGCCATGGCTTTCCGGTTCGTTTATATTGCTGTCAGGTAGTTGGATGTTATCAAACTCAAAACTTAATACGCCCTGGCCACGAATATCATAATTTAGCGCATGACTTGAAGCAAGGAGGCTGAAAGTTTCGAGATTCATATTGGTATCCAGGGTATCCCGGACCACAATGTTAAATGCCGTATCCGTGCCTGTGTTTTGAAAGCGTACTGTGTAAGTTAATTCTTCCCCGTGCAGCACATAACCTTCAGCGCCTACACCTTCAGGGGAGACCAATTTATCGTTTGGATCATAAGATCCTGTGATTACCTGGTTTAATGTATCGTAATTGTTTGTCAGGTTTGTGTCCTGGGCTAATGGCCCTATCCAGCATGTTGAAGTAAGGCTGGAATCCAGGTATTGAATACCCGGCACCTCAAAGCTAAGTTGTATTTGTCTTTCCTCATTATTGGCAAGCGTGTCGTAACTCCACTCCATCAGGTTGCCTGTGTGATTATAAGCCGGCACATTGCTGTTGACAAAAGTAAGAAGTGAGTCATATTTTAAATGAAGGGTGTCACTGGTAGTAAGCGTTCCCCAGTTTTTGTAATTCAGCCAGTAATTTATAGTAAAACCCGGCCTTGGCTGCTGTCCCGTATAATATACTCCGACATCCTGGGTGTTTATTTTAGGTTTTACCCCAAAAGCAAGGCTGTCTATTGAAGTGCTGTCGGGCAAAAATATTGTATAAGAAAGCGAATCACTCATTAATGTCCAGTATGGTGGGCCTATATAGGAAACGGTATAAGTTCCTTCCGGGCGGGAAAAATAAAATTCACCATCATCATTTGTCATTGTATAATAAGGACCCGGCTCAATTTTAATTAAATGATCTGCCACGCCCTGCTCCACGGTATCCTGTATTCCATTCCCGTTTTCATCATGATATACAGTACCTGAAATTAAATTATCTATATTTAAAGGCCCGGCACCACCATCTGAAAATTTGGATACACCTCCATAATAAGTTCCGAACCATTTATTACCCTCGTTGTCTATGGCTATATCATAGACCGAATCAATAATTAACCCGCTGTTAGATGTATTATAAGTAGTCCAATTTGAGCCGTCAAATTTTGATACGCCTCCAAAAGTTCCGAACCATTTATTACCCTGGGCGGCAATAGCTATACTATAGACCTCATTGTTCACTAAGCCACTGTTAGTAATGTTATAAGTAGTCCATACAGAGCCATCAAATTTTGATATTTCGTAAGTTCCGAACCATTTATTACCCTGGGCGTCAATAGCTATACTCATTACATAATTATCCGATAACCCGCTGTTAGATGTATTATAAGTAGTCCAATTTGAGCCGTCAAATTTGGATACGCCTCCAAAAGTTCCGAACCATTTATTACCCTGGGCGTCAATAGCTATACTAAGGATATTATTATTTGCTAATCCGCTGTTAGATTCACTATAAGTAGTCCATCCAGAACCGTCAAATTTGGATACGCCGTTTAATGTTCCGAACCATTTATTACCATCGTTGTCTATGGCTATATTATAGACAGAATCATTAATTAACCCGCTGTTAGATGTATTATAAGTAGTCCAATTTGAGCCGTCAAAATAGGATACGCCTCCAGAAGTTCCGAACCATTTATTACCCTGGGCGTCAATAGCTATACTACCTACACCATTATCTGCTAATCCGCTGTTAGATTCAGTATAAGTAATCCATTCCGAGCCGTCAAATTTGGATACGCCTCCAGCAGTTCCAAACCATTTATTACCCTGGGTGTCAAAAGCTATACTACCTACACCATTATCTGCTAATCCGCTGTTAGATTCAGTATAAGAAGTCCATTGCTGTGCATTGAGTGAAGCAGCAAAAAACAGTGTGATGAATAACAATAATAATTTTACGTTTTGCATAATTTATAGTTTTTATTGGTTTAATATTCAATTTAAATACATTTTAATTATCTGGCAAAAACATAAAGATACAAAAAATATAATTGTTTGTGCAATTATTTTCAATTTATTATGTGCAAACAATTAAAAAAATTATTTCAATACCTAAGCGTTTATGTAAAAAAGCCGGGCAGCCTGTAGCGTGGGTGTCGCTCCAGGCGATGCCGATGCTATGTGCGGAATGTTGCGCTCTGGCGTAGCCGGATATCCTTCCGTGCCGTGCTGTTTGCGCTTTTGCGCTGTCACCAGAGTGACCGGAGGAAACTCCTGTGTGACAGCATGCAAAACCAACAGCATGGCATGGAAGATAGAAGGCGGAGACTGGAAAAGCGCCCAAATGAATAAAAACTGTGTTGTGTGCTAATGTTCGCCGGGATGCCTTTGCCTTGCCTTTAAGAAAACATCAGTAAGGTTTGGCGTTTTATGCTTTGCAAAAAATCAAGGTGGGATTATAGTCAAATATTTTTGATAGATTCACGTTAAAATAATCGGTATGCTGAATTTGAGATATATGGTTTTGTTATTGTGTATGCATGTATTAATGTCTCAGCCGGCCGTATCGCAGTTTCAGCATAATTATTATGAACGGGGATTGTTTCACCTTCGGCAGGAAAATTACAAAGAAGCGGTTAAATTGTTTACTTATGACATCAGCATGGATGATGATAATCCCGATGCGTATTTTTACCGGGGTTATTCCCGTTACATGCTGGATGATTACCACGGGGCATTGAAAGATTTTTCGGCATGCATTACGCTGGCGCCGGATTATCAGCAGGCATGGTTACACAGGGCTGTTATCAACAACAGAATGATGGATTACGAACAGGCACGGCAGGATTTTGACAAAGCCCTTGAGCTGGATGATTCGGATGCGTATGCCTGGTTTCAAAGGGCGGTTAGCATGTTGTATCTCAACCAATATCAACAAGCCATTGATGATTGCAATAAAGCACTTGAAAAAGGCCTCAACAACGTGGCGGTTTACATGGTCAGGGGAATGGCACACAGGGGAAATTCTGAAATGGATGCTGCACGGGACGACTTTAATGCCGTGTTGACATTACAACCCAACCACGCCGGGGTGCTTGTTCAAAAAGGGTTGACATACAAGGAAATGGATTACAGGGATTCGGCACGGTATTACATCGAATGCGCCATAACCGCGGATTCATCATTTTATTACGCATACTATCAACGCGCAGCGATGTACATGGAAGACACAAACTGGAACGCTGCATTGCATGACTTAAACTATATTCTCCGTAAAAATCCGTTGAATACGGCGGCTTTATTTAACCGTGCGGTAGTTTACAGCCAAAAGAAAAAATTCAGGAAGGCCATCGGAGATTATACCACAATGCTCAAAGTGCAACCTGAACACATCCTGGCATGGTATAACAGGGCCGGGTTAAAAGTGGAAATTGAAGATTACAATGGCGCACTTGAAGATTACAATCAATGCGTTAGCTTGTTTCGTGATTTCGCCGATGCATACACAAACAGGGCCTATGTGAAAGATAAACTCAATCGCCCGAAAGAGGCTGCAAGGGACAGAAAAATGGCTGAATCCGTAAATGCCATCAATGCCCTGAAAAGCAAAAGCCTGAAATACCGGCAGGGGATGGAATTGCAACGGCTGACCAGTTTGAGTGCAGATTTTAAAGCAGATGTAGATGAAGAGGTGCCTGAAGTCAGTGCGGAATATTTATTTTTCATTGTGCCTGATAAAGTTAAAAATCTAAAGCACAGGTATTATGATATATACGGAAACGAGCTTTATCCCGACAGTGTTTTTGCCCAAAAAACCATTGGGTTAAGCAATGATTTACATAGATTGGGTGATGAAACGGTTTCCAACATGGTGGATTCTTTGACCCTGGTAATTGATGAACATCCTCAAAAATTACTCAATTACCTGTACAGAGCTGGTTTGCTAAGCATGCAGGGGAATTTTAACCAGGCAATGAACGATTATGAAACGGCATTTGACATTGCTCCCGGCAATCCGCTTGTTCATTTTTCAAAGGCAAATACCCTGGTGTTGCTAGGCTTGTTTATGGAAAACATTAATCCGGAGCAAGAGATATATACAAAAACCTTTAAGCCCGGGATAAAAGAAAAAGTCAAAATCAATCCAAATTACAAAGACGCAATGGAGGCATACACATCGGCTATTAAACAAGATGATGGTTTTGCTTTTGCCTATTTTAACCGGGCATATACGTATTCGCTGACCTCAAATCACTGGGCCGGCATTGATGATTTTGACAAAGCACTTACCATCAAACCTGATTTTTCAGAGGCCTATTTTAATCGGGGGTTAACGTATTTTTACCTGAAAGAAAAGAAGAAAGCGTGTATAGACCTTAGTAATGCTGCCGAATACGGCATGGACAACGCTTTTGATATCATTGAGCGGTTTTGTCAGTAACATATAAAGGGAGGAGGCTGATGGCGCGGGTTTATCTTTAGGCGTTTATCAATAATATTCTTGTAATTTTTGGCAGAATATTTTTTTTGAATGTCGAATATTGAATATTACACACAGTTGAACGCAACTTGGTATCAGATTTTTGCTGTTAACTTCATCATTCAACATTCCTTGTTCAGTATTCATTATCCGACTCCGCTTTCCGTCTCCACGCTCCGTCTCCACGCTGTTCCGCCGGACAAGTTTACCGCCGGACAAGTTTACCTTTATTGTTCTGGCCCTAAAGGAGTTCCCTTCAGGGTAAACTTGTCCAGGTTAAGGTAATTTCTGAATGCAGGCAGGGCATACGGTATAATCCACCGGGCAAGTAGTGATGGTATCTTTGTGAAAAATATTTTCCTCTTTCATATCCACCCATTGATGCCCCGATTTAAGCCTATTGCAAATGGAGCAACGTTTCATGGAATCGGTATCACCCTGATAAAAACGAATGTTGGGGAGGCTGTGTTCTTCTTTTTCAAGGAAACATTCAAATCGCATCAGGTTGCCTGGTTCGGGAGTCAGCTTCATTTTCATAAACCTGGCTATCCAGGGGCTGTCGCAACGAAAGTTGTATGCATACGGTTTTTGCATGATGCGTACACGTTGAAGCAATACTTCAAAAAAGATTTTAGTTTCATCGCCTTCAAGGAGTGACATAAAATCTTTATTTTTCCATGATAGGGATGAAAAAGGAGGTGGCATGTCGGGGCGTAAAAATCCTTCAGGGGTTTCTCTGAATGCTTTGATTCGGTTATATAGGTCTGTCCAGTATGTAATTACAGGTTTGCTCATAATTGAAAGCATTAAGATATAAAACAATTATTTTGAAAGCAAGTATTTTATAATTTTCTTTGTTCCTACAATGAAGGAAAATACATACAGACGCTGTAAAAACATCGTTTTTGATTTGGGACAAGTGTTGTTGCCGATAGATTTTGATGCGCCTGTTAAGGCATTTACCAACCTGGGGTTGCAAGATTTTGACATATTGTATCATGAGACTGTACAGGCAGACCTTTTCAATTTACTTGAAACCGGAAAAATCACCGAGGAACATTTCAGGGATGAGATGAGGCGGATTTCCGGGATGCCATGGACTGACAAACAAATTGATGATGCCTGGAACTCTATTATCCTTGAATTCAGACCGGCAACCATTGAGATGCTAAAGAAATTATCAACAACATATCGGTTGTTTTTACTCAGCAACACAAACAGCATTCATTTTAAATGCTACAATGAGCAAATAAAGCAAGGTTTTTGTCCGGAGGGGATACAGGCGTATTTTGAACGCCTGTTTTTGTCACATCAAATGGGGATGCGAAAACCGGAGCCTGATATATTTCTTGCTATGGCAAAAGAAACCGGCATTGTTCCTGAACAAACGCTTTTTATTGATGACAATGCTGATAACATCCAAACTGCCCGGTCTTTGGGATATCATACATTGCATTTATGCGATGGTATGAAAGTAGAGGAACAGGATTTTTGTAAGGATTTCAGTAAAAACAAAATTTGTAGATAAATACAATTTTGTATCTTTGCCCCTCGAAAAAGAACAGCGGTCCAGTAGCTCAGTTGGATTAGAGCAACGGCCTTCTAAGCCGTAGGTCCCAGGTTCGAGTCCTGGCTGGATCACACTTACCACCGGACGTTTTATTGATGTCCGGTGTTTTTTGTTTTTGGGTGTGGATGCCCATTGTTAAACTTCAGGGCTAAAGCCCTTTACCTTTTATTGTTTCCGTTCCCCCGCCCTAAAGGACGGGATTAAACGGGATTTCATTGTGTCTCATTGATGTCCGGTAATTTTATTTTCGCTTTTTCTGGCCTTCCAAACCGGAGGTCTCAGGTGAGTTTATCCGGCCGGCAGGACGGAAGTCCTGGCTGGATCACACTCCCCGGCCGGTTAGTTTTTCTGTCCCCCCACCCCTGACCTGAATGATGGGGTTAAAATCATCTACATTTCAGATATTATTGAAAATCTGCCAAAAATATTTAACCTTTGCAGTCAGTCTATTATAAGTTATTTGATAATACATGAAAAAAATATACCTTCCACTTAAGCTCAGATTGTTTTTGCCTGTTAGTTTGATAATAATCATCATCGTAACAGTACTGACAATATATTTTGTTAATAACGGATTTTACTTACACAACCTCCTGGCTATCAACCATAAGCTTCATATTTTTTAACAAATGTAGCAACTAATCCATAATTTTTATCAACAATTAA
>CAZGPW010000075.1:0-3083 GCA_964527535.1 uncultured Bacteroidales bacterium | reverse complement strand
AAAACAGACTTAGAAAAACATTTGTAGCAACAAAATCGAAAAAATATCAGCTTATCTCACTGAATACCTGCGTTTTGTTAAAGTAAAATCCGTTAAAACCAAAATTTGTCATGGAATCACAAGCACAGATGTTGATTGTAATGATTGTTTACATGGGAATCCTTATTTTCTGGGGATTTTACCAGGGCCGGAAAGTAAAAACCGGCAGTGATTTTGCCATTGCAGGCCGGAAATTACCGGGATGGGTGGCTGCCTTATCGGAAAGAGCCACAGGGGAATCATCCTGGGCATTATTGGGTTTGCCCGGCGCTGCCTATGCTACTGGATTAATGGAAATATGGACTGCAATCGGTTGTGTGGCAGGGATTATTATTGCATGGGTAGTGCTGGCGTGGCGGCTCCGCGATGGCGCTGAAAAATACAAAACAGACACGTTTACAGATTATATCGCTAAACGGCATGGTGAAACCGGAAAATGGATTCGCATAGCAGGCAGTTTTACCATAGTGTTTTTCTTTTTCTTTTATGTGGGAGCCCAGTTTCTGGGAGGCGGAAAAACCCTGGAATCATTGTTTGGTATAAAACAAATTTACGGCATGTTGATTGTGGTGGCTCTTGTAATCCCATACACTATTTACGGAGGGTTTCGCAGTGTTACTTATACCGATGTTATCCAGGCAGTGATAATGATAATTGCATTGATAATTACTCCCATAGCCGGGATTGTTTATGTGTCAAATATGCCAGACGGACAAGGGTTTGCTTACAGCATATCCGAAGCTCTTAATAAAGCAGGCGAATCCTATAATACCATGGCAGGAAGTAGTTTAATACAATCCGACACTCCTTTGTTTGGTGTTCTGCAGAAATGGTTTCCGGAATCTTCAGGCTTGATCAGGGGGTTGGGATCCGGTATAACCATTGCCGGAGCATTTTCATGGTTCTTTGGATACCTTGGCGGACAACCACAATTGAGTATGCGTTTTATGGCCATCAGTGATGCCAGGCAAGTAAAAAAAGCACGTAACATAGGTGTTGCCTGGACAATATTAGCATACATAGGAGCTTTGATGACAGGCTGGCTTGGCATTGCTATTTTTGGCCCAAAAGGATTGGGTGATCAGGAAACCGTGTTGCCGCAAGTGCTTACCACAGTTTTCCATCCGGTAATTTCCGGTATTCTGATAACCGGCGTGTTGGCAGCTATCATTTCTACTGCCAATTCGTTGCTGATACTGTCTGCTACAGAATTATCTGAAAATATCATCAAACCAATGCGAAAAGGAAAAGTTAGTCACCGGGGTGCATTGACACAATCCCGGGTGGTCACAGCGGTATTGTCGATTATTGCATTATTACTGGCGGTAATGTCTCCCAGCGACCTGATTTACACCATTGTGGGATATGTATGGGCTGGTATTGGCTCTACGTTTTCTGTGGTGATAGTGCTTAGCCTGTTTTGGAAAAGATACAGCGGGTTACCTGCTTTGTTAACAATTGTAAGTGGTTTGGTATTTACCATTGCCTGGATAAGTACAGGCATGGATGCCATAATTACGGCACGCCTGATGACTTTCGTTGTAGCGATGGTTGTATCAGTGGTTTCCACCTGGATGATAAAAACAAAGAAAGCTTAACTTGGATAAAATTACCACCGAACAGGTTTTTTAAGCCTGGGATTTTCTGCCAAAAATTACACGAATATTATTGATAAAATAATAATACGGTATTTATTCCTCAACCACTACAACTGTGCGGTTTGCCGGCCGGTACCTTCCTGTTATTGTGCCTCCGGCGCTGGTTTGTTGTGACAATTCAGGCTGATAACGGCGGTCTAAAATTAATGTGTAGGTTCCGGGCTCAAGTACTGAGGTTTCATCGCTATCGAGTACAAAGCTTTCAGCCTCCTCATCGAATTGGTGAAAGCTGTGAATATCTCCATCCGCAATTTCTTTCAAGGTAATTGTGATGCTTTCGTTTTCTTCAAGCGCTACCTGTTGATGAGTGTAAAGTACATCCCAGGATAACTGCCAGCTATTTCCCCTGATAATAGGGGGGATTGTATCAGGTAATGTAGCTGAAGAAACTGTAATGCTGTTCGTATATTGAGTGCCATTTTCATCGGTAAAATAAAAAGCGCCTTTAGTCAGGTATCCTGAAAATGGTTTTTCATAAAACCCGTATTCCCCAATAAAAGTTAATGGATCTGGATCGTATATAGAATCCCCCATCGTAAAACCGATTGAACTGTTATCACCAAGTTTAAGTAATGTTCCGTATTTGTTGCCTAATTTAAAGGTTGCCTGTGCATAGGTTTTATCCGCATTCCCATTGTAATACAACTCATAGGAAGTATAAATCCTGTCTTGATTCATAAATGTAGGATCGTTATCATCACAGGAGGTAAACAACAACAATAAGCCGGTAAGTATGGCGGCAAATAAAGCAATTTTCATGTACGTATGCATAACATTTGTTTTTGGTAAAGGTACAAATTTATTACATAAATTTAAATTGTTTTTCATCCAAATAACCAAATGTTTTTGATTTGAAGGTAAGAGTAAGTGTATTTTTATGAGTAAAATCAACTTAATGTGTTGATATAAGGATAAAAAAAAAGCCTTCCGCTGAAGCGAAAGGCTTTAAAAAAAAGGCGGCGACCTACTTTTCCACCGTAGTAGTATCATCAGCGCTGGTGTGCTTAACTACTCTGTTCGGAATGGGAAGAGGTGTTACCACACTGCCATAGCCACCTTCAGACTCATCAATAACAATTGACGCAGTGATATAATTAACAAAGGGAATTCATACTCACTAAGCTAATGGGCAATTAGTACTGCTCGGCTTTGACATTACTGCCTTTAGACCTGCAGCCTATCGACGTCCTGGTCTTGAACGACCCATAAAGGAGACCTCATCTTGAGGGGAGCTTCGTGCTTAGATGCTTTCAGCACTTATCTCGTCCAAACGTAGCTACCCTGCGCTGCAGCTGGCGCCACAACAGGTGCACTAGCGGTTTGTCCGACACGGTCCTCTCGTACTAGTGTCAGGTCCTCTCAAGTCTCCAACGCCCACAACAGATA
>CAZGPW010000074.1:0-1811 GCA_964527535.1 uncultured Bacteroidales bacterium | reverse complement strand
CGCTGCAAATGTGCATTTTAGCATAAATTTGCTAAATTATGTTATTGAGCAGTAAAAAGGATTCTCCGGTTCCCGTTTTGATTATTCATCCGATGACTCAAGTCATCGGATGAATGGGTTTACCCTTTGCTTGTCCATTATTTTGAGAATAACTTTTCACAATTCCTGATATTTTCACTCAATATCTCTAACGTGTTTCCACACCTGGTCAATTGATGTCCAGCTATTTCCTCTGTTAAATCAGACCAGGATGTTCCACCGTTTGTGGTTTTAAAAATCCCGGGAGAGTAATTCCCACTCATACCAATTGGTTCCCCTGCCCAATATTCTGTCTTTTTGACTTTTAATATAAAAAGCCAAATAACCACAGTGGAATCGTATTGGCAAAGCCAATCTCAATTTCATCTTGTACTACGAATGCCTCTTCAATATCCCTGATTTGTTTTCTTGTTTTATTTCTTTCGCCAATCTCAAAGGTATATTGGTTATTAATGATAAAATCAGCTTTCTTCGGATAATTTATTTCATGTAAATAGTGTACCTGATTCAGGAAAAACGTCTCTCTTATGGTTCCTGTTTCCTTTTTTCCGGGACTGATTGTATTAATTAAATTGGTATTATTCAAATATATTTTTTTGGGTTTTTGGAATAATTTGTTTGCTTTTGCATTGGAATTCAGCAAGGTGATTAATTCTGCTTTCTCCAAGAAATAAAAATATTTGTACAGAGTCCTGATATCTCCAATTTGCAGACTGTCCGACAATCTTGTCAGATTGGGAGTGTAAGGGACCGAAGTGCTTAAAACAGCAAGCATTGTTTTTATTTTTCCTGTTGTGTCGTAGTTTATATCTGTAATGGAGGGGATATCCACTTCTAAAATCACATTTATTATATTTTTTATCCGCTGCTCATATTGCTCCGGGTTTTCGCTGTAAAACGGATAATATCCTGTTGACAGATAGTTCCTGAAATGGGGCAGGATTTTAATCTTATCAGAAATATCAGCAGAAATTACAGGATTTTTAGTAAGAACATCCTGTAAAGAAACTTCCGGTAATGTTAAGGTATGATTCATCTCAAGATATTCCCTAAACGACATACCGTTCAGTTTGTAGGAAGTTTTACGGCGGCTCAGGTCTCCATGTCCCTTATAAAGTCCGATGACAGAGGAACCGGAATAGGCAACAGTCAAGCCGGGGTACCGGTCGTAAATGTTTTTAAGCTCGGCAGACCAGTCATATGTTTTGTATTTCGCGGGATATTTATGAACTTCGTCAATAAACATAAATTTCCCCCCATATTTATGAAATTGTTCGGCCGTTTCAACGAGGCTGTTGTTGAAAAAATAAGCATCATCCAGTGATAGATAGATAATCCCCCCTGGATCCTGATCGAATATCTCTTTTGCTTTTTGTAGCATCAGCGTTGTTTTCCCCACGCCCCGCGCACCTGTAATTTCTATTAAACGTTGCTGCCAGTCGATCTTGGAAAATAAACTTCTTTTAAAACCAGTGTTTACATTGTTTATTAACTGATTGCTTATCTCATATAGCTGTTGCATGAATTTTTATTTTCAAAGGTATAAAATCTTGGAATGCAATACAATTTTTTGCAATATTTTTAGTACCATGTTCCATAATTTTCACTTCGTCGGGTATTTGACCGTATTGTAGCCAAATATTCCGGAAACAAACGTGTAAGATCCTTTACATGCTCGTTTCATTCCATCATTTGTTTTTGAGCGAAATTGACCTACCCTCTGCTGACGCGCTTTTGTAAAGCGTGCCGTGATTATGTAATTACTGGAATAG
>CAZGPW010000073.1:0-4502 GCA_964527535.1 uncultured Bacteroidales bacterium | reverse complement strand
CCCTCAGTATCGCCAGTGGCGTAAAATGTACCGTCAATATTTCCTAAATTGGTATCGGAAGCATCTGTGTCAGAGCCCACATCGCCTGTAAGAAGGGTGAGTTGATGAGCACCTGTGTTTGTTAAGTCGCCATCTGTGGTAAACAAGACAAAATTCTCCGTAGTTCCCATGGTGGGTCGCACGGTTGTTTGTCCAAATGTTAGAACCGGTAAAAACAGCAGACATGCCGCCATTAAAACATAAAGTAGTTTTGTTTTCATAATTATTTCTTTTTTAGTGAATACTCATTTTAATAATAGTCAAAGTTACTTCAATTGAAACCATAATTTATTACATATTAATTATGTATAGTTACATCTTTCACACATTTGAGATTGTCTTCAAAAAAAACTCAGGGCACTGCCCTGAGTTAGAATTAGAATATACGGGCTTTTAAAATATGTACCTTACAGAAAGTGCGCCGCCATCACCCCAAAAGCCGGTATATCCAAAAAAGTTAAAAGCAGGTTTCCAGTCAAGACCTATATTAAAAGGAATTGCTTCAAAATTATACTCTATTCCAAGTATTCCGTCAACACCAATAACGGTGTAGCTTTCACCTGCCTCTCCCCAGTATCTGCTGGAGTTATTGTCATTCCAGAAGCCAACGTGACCACCAAAACCAATGTACCAATTGAGCCGTTCGACCTGAAAAGCCCTGCCGTGAATTTCATAAAGAAGGGTAAATTCAAGCCCCTGCCAACGGCTGGCAACAATTCCCTCAAAAGCGGTCCCTGAGCTAACAAAGTGCTTAACGGTCAATCCGTTATCAAATCCACCACGCAAACCAATACCGGTTTTGTAATCTTGTGCCTGGCTGAATGAGAATAAGAATAATGCAAGTAAAATAGTAAATCCCAATTTTTTCATAACTTCTTTTTTTTAAAATTTCCTACTCTTAAGGTTTTTCGGAATCCTCCCCTTTTTTATAATGTCTGGTCACTATATCAGCATGTTTTTAATCTGCTCAATTAAAATCGGAGCCCAATTGTGGCCTGATACCACATGTTTTTGTAGCGTGGTGTTGTTGAAGTGCCATCGCCATTATTATTAAAGAGATCCAAGCCAACTCTGGCACCAAACACGAAATAATCCACATTTATATCAAATCCACCCAAAAAACACAGTGTGTTTTTGCGGATGTTTTCATTCTCAAATTCTTCTTCATTTTCAATATTAAGCATTGAATTTTCAAAAACATCCTTTCTGCTTATAAGGTAGGAATACTGTGGTCCGGCAACAAGTGAAAATTCCGGTATTGGTCTGAGTGCAATAAGCAGTGGAACATCAAGGTAGTTCAATGTTCGCGTGAATGTATATTCGCTTCCCAGGATACTGCCTCTGGCTTTAAATCCTTTCTGGGAAAAAAGAAATTCAGGCTGAAGGCCTAATACATCTCCAATAGGAATTGAAACGAATACACCGGCTACAAAACCCAATTTTGCATCGGCGTCAAATTCCTCCCCTTCCGTATCGTAAACATTGGCCAGGTTTAAACCTGCTTTTGTACCAAATCTTAGTTTTTCACTTTCACTCTGCGCAAAACTGAACGAGCATAATAATGCTGTCAGTAAAATTGTTAATGTGATTGTTTTCATTTTTATTTGTTTTTATGTTACCTACTCGTTTGGCTTTTCGGTTTCGCCCCCGCTGAAATACTCCGAACGGAACGGAACCAGTTTTTATCTGCACTGGACAGTTTATATTATTGTGTGTATTTCCTTTTCAGATTTTCTATTTTTTTCTATTTATTTGATAAGTAAAGATACCTGATAGAAATAATATATTGTTACATAATAATTTAAAAATGTTACATATATCACTTTAAAGGGAGACTTCAATAGAGTCAAGTGTCTGAGCTATAATGTTCGAGTTCAATGCCTGTCCCGCATTTTACCGGGAGCTTGCGTCGTTTTGAAGATCAAGGAATTGCGAACGAACCAATGTTTTCCCAAAGCACGCGCTTTTGTAAAACCCGGATTTGATACGGGGGAAAGCCCGGTGTATAAAGGGAAATAATGGTATAAGCGGATGATTAAATTGGGTGGCTCCGGATGATTAAATGTGTTTTTTTGGGCAGCGGGAAACAACATAGCCTCCGGACAACATGGTCTCCGTCTCCGCCTGCTATCTGCTGCCCTGCATTGTTCTTTTTGCCATGCTGTGGGCAGGAGTTTCGCCTGTCACTCTCCCCACAGCGCAAAAAAACAACAATGCAGCACAGCAGGATATACGGCTCCGCCGGGCTGCGGGTAATAATTATCAATGTATGTATCAGCAATAAATCAAAGTCCATTTTATGTATTTATTTTATATTTTTAATTTTTATTATATTCTAAATCTTAGTCGTTGCTAACGGTTATTAACCGTTCTTAACCGTTACGTACGTTTTTATATCTGATTATCAACCTCTTTCAATTTAACATAAGATAATTTATTTTGAATGATTTTTACGATTTGAACCATTTCATACCATTTCATATAATAATTTTACGATAATAAATCTGATAACAGTAAGGTGTTACTTCTTTTCAAAAAACTGCTTTAAAAATAGATACCTTACTTCTGACTTCGGTCTCCCGATTCCCTGCTTCTGACTTCTGACTCCGGTCTTCCGACTTCGGTCTCCTTACACATCAGTTCCCCTTATTCAATTAATTAATGATGTTCAACTTTATGGTAACATACTTCAATTATATGAAAAACAATCTTATATTTGTCATGACAAAACCTTTTGCTTTTTTAAACATACATCGATAAAATCAATATTATGAAAAAGAAAAACTGGATTTGGATTTCCGCCATTATCATTGTTATCCTCGCTGTGTTTGTCGTGTTGAAATTATTATTCGGCATTGGTAAATCACGCACCGATATATCAGAATTCGGGCCGTACATTTCAGGTTACACATCGGGAATTATATCAAAATCATCACCCATAAAGATTCAGTTGTCCGCTGATTTTGCCAAGAAACTCGGCGATATTGAAAACAGAAAAACAGACCTGTTTAAATTTTCACCGCACATCGAAGGCACAGCCGGATGGACAGATTACAGGACCATTCAGTTTACCCCGGAAGATGACCTCGAATCGGACAAAACATATACAGTCAGTTTCAGGCTGGTGGAGCTTGATACCGATATCGACAGAAAATTAAGGGTGTTTGAATATGATATCAAAACCAAACCTCAGAATTTCACCCTTGAAGTCACAGAAATAAAAACCATTGACAAAAAACACCTCCGGTGGCAACAAGTCAGAGGTAAAATAAAAACCGCAGACACGGAAAACCTTGAAAACATTGAAAAATTGCTAAACGCAAGTTATCAAGATAAGAACCTGAAAACCACCTGTATTGAGACAGGCGTGAATCAATTTGAATTCCTTGTCGATTCTGTGCCCAGAACGGAAACACCCGGATCCATAACCATTCATTACAACGGGAAAGCCATCGGCATTGATAAAAAAGGAGAAATGCAGATATCCATTCCTTCGCTCAGTGATTTTTTGCTGATGTCGGTTGATATCATTCAATCGCCGCAGCAATACATCAAACTTCAGTTTTCCGATCCCATTCTTGAAAATCAACTTCTCGACGGCCTCATACAACTTGAAGATGATGCCTTGATCAATTTCTCCATCCAGGATAACCTCATCAAAGTGTATCCATCTGAACGGGTAAAGGGTGAAAGAAAACTGACGGTTAACCCCGGCATCAAAAATGTACTGGGACACCGTTTCAAAGACACCTACCTGGAAATGCTGGATTTTGTTCAGATTTCCCCGGCTGTCAGGCTGGTAGGCAATGGTGTTATCATGCCAAAGGCTGAGGGCAACCTGGTATTCCCTTTCGAAGCGGTCAACGTCAGGGCTGTGGATGTACGCATCAGCAAAATTTATGAAAATAACATTTTACAATACCTGCAGGTCAACGATTTTGATGAAGACTACCAGTTGAACCGCGTAAGCAAAGTGATAAAGAAAAAAACCATTACCCTCGACCAGACTGATGTCACAGATTTAGGAAAATGGAACCGCTATACTCTCGATTTGAATCAGCTCATCAATTCTGATCCCGGCGGTATTTACAGGGTTGACATCAGCTTCCGTAAAAAGCATTCTGTTTATCCGTGCGAAGAAACAAGCACGGAAGAAAATGACCATTCAATGACAAGTACAACATCCGGAGATGATGATTTTTGGGACAATTACCAAAACCATTATTACAACTCAAGCTGGTCAAACTGGGAACACCGCGATGACCCGTGCCATAATGCCTATTACGGTTTTCGCAGGGCCGTATCGCAAAACGTGTATGCTTCTAACCTGGGCATCATTGGTAAAAAAGGCAACGACGGATCCCTACTTGTAATCGTTACCGATTTACTTGAAGCACAACCACTGGAAAAAGTCAAGGTTGATCTTTATAATTATCAGCAACAGCTTATTTCGAGCCAGCAAA
>CAZGPW010000072.1:0-2919 GCA_964527535.1 uncultured Bacteroidales bacterium | reverse complement strand
ATAGGGTCTGCTGAAAAAGTCTGAGGTGCACCATATTCAAGGCGACAAGAAGAAGACGTATTAGCATACTTCGATTCGCAGTCAACGATGAATATGGTGTGCATCAGGCTAATACCGATTAAACATCAAAATGGCGCATACTTTCACTACGTTCCGTATGCTTCTTTTGCTGTAATATCGGTATAAACATTTGTAGTTTCAAAATTTCTTTATCAATCATTTTGAAACACAATTTGTAATACAAACACAATATTTGTATTTTCACAACTATAATTATTGCAAAATTTAGCTTAATAATTCACAATTAATAAAAGTATTGTTCCATAATGGTATTTATTAATGCACGCTTTTTTTTAGAATTTAACACAAAACCCCTGCATTTATAATGATAGATAGTGATATAAATCATTGACCTTTATTGTGTTTAGTGTTTTTCAGCAGACCCTAAATAAAAACCACTTGTGGATTGATAAACAATTTATAACTTGCGGATATTTGCCAACTATTTGCACTTTCTATGATTGAACCCAAGCCATTAAATAAAGGCAACCTGATTGAAATTGTCAGTCCGGCAGGTAAAATTGCTCCCTCATTAATTGATGCTGCGGCCAAAAGAATAATCGCTGAAGGGTACAACGTAAAAATTTCTCCACATGCCAAAGACAATTTTTACAAATATTCAGGTACTGATGAGCAAAGGCTTGCTGACCTTCAACATGCACTGGACAATCCTGAAGTAAATGCGGTGTTGTGTTCCCGCGGGGGATACGGGAGCATGCGGATCGTTGATAAAATCAACTGGAAAAATGCTTTATCACAACAAAAATCACTGATCGGTTTCAGCGACATTACAGCCTTGCACGCAGCCGCTTATAAAAATGGGCTGATAAGCATGCATGGATTGATGGCAAAATACATTGTACAGGGTTCCGGCGAAGCGGTTCAACATTTCTTTGACAGCCTGCGCGGTAAACCACCAGCCATCAAATCATATAATCATCCTTTGAACAAACATGGCCATGCAAATGGGGCTTTATTGGGCGGCAACCTGAGCATGCTGTATGCCTTGCGCGGGACACCCTACGACCTTGACTGGAACGGTGCTATCCTGTTTGTTGAAGATGTGGAAGAAAACCTGTACCACCTTGACCGTATCATGCAAAACCTGCGTCTCGGCGGCAAACTAAAAAACCTGGCAGGACTGTTGGTGGGACAGTTTACCGATATGCAGGATAAAGCATTTGGAAAATCCGCTTATGACATCATCAGTGAAGCTGTTAAACCTTATGATTTTCCTGTAGCCTTTGATGTCCCCATTGGCCATGTGGATTTTAGTTTGAACTTTTTGCATGGGGCACCGGTTACTATTGATGTCAGAAAAACGGTAGAAATCTTAACTGGTATTCGCCCATAAAGGCCAAATAATTAGATAACTAAATATGAATATCTGAAAGAATACCTAATTTTTACCATGACTGGTATTTTATCATCTCTCTTCGGTTCTCTGCTCCTCTGCGTAACTTTGCAGTACAACGCTACTATACCGCAGAGTTACGCCGGGAAGCGCTAAGCACCGCAGAGAAAAAGAGGAAATGATTATGAGAAATTTCAATGACCTGTCAGGAGACAGATGTCCGTAGTCCGAAGTACGTAGTCAATTGCGAACTTCCGTCTCCGGACTGTTTTATACCGATATGTGTTCACTTCGGCAGGCTCACTTCTGCTTTGCTTACTTCGGCTTCGCTTGCTTCGACTCCGCTCAGCACATCGCAGCACGACGCAATACGGCGCAGCACATCGCAACTGTGCAATATTTCGTGTTGAAGCTGCTTTAGCATGACTCAGCGTGGATGGCAGCAACAATAATACGGGGGAGGTGTTCCGGACAAACGGCCCCGAAACCCTCACCAATTCCTGGCGCATGTTTGCCGGCAACACCGAAAAAGCCAGGTTTTTTGTGCCCACCGAAAGCAGAGATTTGGTAATATTAGTATTAAATCAACCATCCGTAAACAATCATTCATTTTTTGTATAATATCAAAATCTATATTATATCATAATCTAATATTTTGTATATTGCATTTTTAACCAATAACCCAAAACATTATGAAACCAAAACTCCACATCCTTGTTATCCTTTTGCTCCTCCCGGCATTACTCAACGCCCAAAACCTTGTGCCAAATCCAAGTTTTGAAGAGTGTGATACCTGCCCATTTGCCGATTGCCAGATACATTTAGCTAATGGATGGCATGCATGCAGTGGTACTCCGGATTATTTTAATGAATGCGCTTATATTGATGATTATTCTGTTCCAAATAATATAAATGGCTATCAAATAGCAAAAAATGGAAATGCATATGCAAGTATTTTATCATATACACCATATTATAATAATGGTAGAGAACATATTTGTACAGAACTCATTGAACCATTAGAAGTTGGAAGAGAATATTATGTTAGCATTTATATCTCTCTAATTAATAGAGCAGAATATGCAACCAATAAAATTGGTGTTTTATTTACAAACCAAAATAATTTCTTACCTCCGTGTTATGAGGGAAATTCAGAAAATTTTGAAATACAATTGACCCCCTCAAATTATGCTAATGTATATACGGATGAAATAATAGTTGATACAGCAAATTGGATAAACATTTCAGGCTGGTTTACGGCAGATTCCGCTTATAATTATATGATGATTGGAAATTTCTTTGATGATGAAAATACAAATAAATTATTTGTAAATTACGGTACTTTTGGAGCTGCTTCTTACTATATTGATAATATATATGTAGGTAAAGATTCAATATCCTCCGATGAACCGATACAAGAAAGAAATAAAAGCATTTCTGCTTATCCAAATCCATTTTCAGAATCTAGCAGGTTAAAAATTGCAAATTCAGATATTATTAATAAT
>CAZGPW010000071.1:0-7405 GCA_964527535.1 uncultured Bacteroidales bacterium | reverse complement strand
AAAATTGGCACACAGGTATTTTAATGAGGAGAACAATGCATGGGTGCATGTTCCAAGTACATCAATTGCCAATCAGATGACAAATACCAGTGGTAGTTTTATTCAGGCAGATTACAACTGGGGTAATTTTAAAACCTCCGTTGGTTTACGTTATGATCATTATATGATTCATGATCAAAATAATGAAGCCTCTGATATATCCGGAGATGTGGTTGTGCCAAGAGTTAACCTGTTATATTCATTAACAAAATCTGTTGAATTGAGATTGAATTATTCTGAGGGTTACAGGACGCCTCAAATTTATGATGAAGACCTTCATGTTGAAACTTCAGGTGCAAGAAAGATCATCCACAGAAATGATGAAGATCTGAAGCAGGAAGACAGTCACAGCTCCATGGCGTCTTTTTCATGGCACCCTGTGTTTGGAAAACACCATGTGGAATTTTTATCCGAAGCGTTCTATACACGCTTAAATAATCCCTTTACCAATGAATTTGGTGAACCCGATGAAAATGGAAAGGTCATTTATACACGCACAAATGCTGATGGTTATGCCCATGTTTATGGTGTTAATCTCGAGTTAAACTGGCATTATGATGACATGGTAAACCTGAGCAGTGGTTTTACATTTCAAAACAGTGAATACAGTACAGAACAGGAGTTTGGTGAAAAGCGTTTTTTCAGGACACCCGATAATTACGGCTATTTTACTGCACAAATTATGCCGGTAGAAAACTGGAAATTTACTCTGACTGAAAATTATACCGGAAAAATGCTGATCCCGTATTTTGGTCCGGAAACATCCAATCCGCGCATTGGAGAATTGCGCCATACGCAGGATTTTTGGGATACTGGCATTAAGGTTTGTTACCATTTGCCATTTAATCAATTGAAATTCCATGTTTTTGCCGGGGTGAAAAATATATTCAATGCATATCAGGACGATTTTGATACCGGAATCAATCGGGATCCCGCATACATCTACGGCCCTGCACAACCGCGTACTTTGTATATCGGTTTAAAATTTGGAGATTTTTAAAAAGAAAAACAAGAAAAAACGAGATACATCAGGTTTTGCTTTTTCCAACCATGTAATGATTTAAACCATTTTGGGGGTTTTACTGCATTCCCACCTTGTCTGATAAAATTTGGAGAAAGAAAATACAGTTTTTATTTCCAAATATTATGCATATCTTTACTCTGCAGCATATTTTTGTTTTGCAAATTTGTCATGAATCACTAAAGTTTTGGGAAAATACCACTTAAATATTAAACGTTATTGTTGCTGGAAACATTTTAGTTACCATCATAACATTAAGATTTGACTACACAAATACATAAAAAACTGATAGACTATAAAACTACCTTTGGTATTAAAAAGGGACAACGAATATGCAATGCTCCTTTCACAGGGCTTTATTTTACACCGGGAGGTCACATTAAAGCTTGTTGTGGCCAGGACAACCAGTATGCATTTGGCATTTATCCGGATACCAGTATTGCGGGGGCATTAAAATCCCCCAAAAGGAAACATTTACAAAAAAGCATCAAAAAAGATGATTTCAGTGTTGGATGTCAGGCATGTTATCACAACATTGCTGATGGTAATTTTGAAGCCGCCATGAGCACGCAATACCTCCCTTATTCGCCCAGTCGTAAACCACAGGTACTTGAATTTGAACTTTCTCACTATTGCAACCTTAATTGCATCATGTGTAAGCTGCACACCGGCAATAAAAATGATAACGTTTACGATGAAAAATTTATTCAATCGCTACACCCTTATTTGAAAAACGCCACAGCCAGCCGGTTTTATGGAGGAGAACCGTTTTTGATACCCATGTACAATGAAATATGGAATAAAATAAAACAACTGAATCCCGGCATGCAAGTACACATACAAAGCAATGGGACGGTGTTAAATAATTACATTGAAGGTTTACTAAATGAAATGAATGTTTTCCTCGGTATTTCCATTGATGCGATGCATAAGCCCTTGTATGAAAAAATACGAAAAGGTGCCAGTTTTGATGTTTTGATGCGTAATTTACAATCTTTTGAAAGCATTACAAAATCACAAAACAAAGCCATTAATTATTCATATTGCCCTATGACCATCAATTGGCAGGATATACCTGAATTTATGAATTTTGTGAATAAAAATCGCGGTATCTTATTTTTCAACACAGTGAACACCCCAAAAAAATTATCCCTCAAAAGATTATCCTCCGAAACATTAAAAATCATAATAAGAACATTAAGCAGGGAAAGAATACACCCCAATGCTAATCCCCATGCAGAAAGAAATTATCAAAAACTCAATCATCTTATCAATTCCCTGCATTCATTTATGGAGATCAATGCCACTGCGGAAAGGAAATACAATTATCTTCCCTTCCATGAATTACCAAAGGTTTACCCGGATATAATAACGCAGGAGATTTACACCATTTTACAAGGCAAATTATCTGAGAAACAATTACAAAAACCCATTTCTCCGGTCATCCAGAATGATTTTAATGAACTTGATGCTGTTTCTTTAAAAAAAGAAACCGAAACCATCTTAAAAACAAATGATTTGACTAATTTTATTGACTTTTTCGAATTAAATGAACACAACTTGGTATAACATGAAGATTTACCTGAAAATCGCAATATGGTTTTTGATTACCGGATTGTTATATGCTTGTGAGCAACCGGGAAACAATAAAATCCCTGATTTTGATTACCTGCAAAAAGACAGCCTTTATGCTGATGAAAATCAACATAGTCTGGTCATAAAAAACCCTCATGATACATCCATACATATCCAATTTCAACTGAACAACAAATTTTGGTTTAGGAAAACACAAATGCTTGATGCGGTTAAAAACATGGATAACGGCAGTTTGCCCGGGGTATCTCCAAACGCATCCAATGCATGGCGTTTTGTGATGCAACATACCTTTCATTATAATGAAACTCCTCTGCCCAAAGGATATAAATATTCACCGTCAATTTTTATTAATTCCCTGGGTGGGGGATTATGCAGCAACCGCAATACTGCTTTATGCCATATTTGGAAACATCTTGGATATAAATCAAGATGCATTCATTTAGATGGACACCTTATCACAGAAGTATATGATAACAATAACTGGCATATGCTGGATGCAGATTTTCATAATTATTACCTTGACAATGACAACAAGGTTGCCGGCTATAAGGCCTTGGAAAAAAACATCAACAACCTGCATCTGAAATACGATCCAGGATTAATAAATCCCCCGCTAATCAACCTGTTATTTTTTTCCAGGTATTACAACTTATTGTTTTCAACAACATTTAACAATGAAATCCAGGATTGGTATATGCATCATATTCCATGGTGTGATATATGGTTGGAATTACCTCCCCATTCACATGTCGTTTTTCCTGTAAAAACCGTATCGGAACATTCCGCCTACGCACTTGGAGAATTACATATTGCCGGGCATTTTACCGGAACAGTGGACATTCCCTTTGCTTTTTACCCGGAGAGAAACACGCAAATCATGGGATTCCATGCTCACAACAATAATTTTAAAACACATAACATGTATCCACCAGGAAAATATCTGGTATGCGGGGAAAACCCGGTCTTAAATCTTTATATCAATCCACTTTTATCCAGGATTCAGGAAACAAATTACCTTAATATATACAAATCACAAAACAAACCACTCATTACTGAATTAACACAGCAGGAATACAATAATATTTTTTTAGATTACAGGGAGTTGCAAATTGACAAATTTAAAAACCCTTCCAGTCAGGAATTTTTTGAATGGACAAGAAACAACAGAAGCAAGCTGGATACGATTCACATTCAAAACGGTCTAAATGTAGAAAGAAGCTTAAAATGGATATATACACAAGCATATCAACAGCGCATTCCGGATTCAGTCTCAAACAGGATAGAGCATGTTACATCTCTGCTTGACAGCCTGCAAAACAATTATGAAGAATTTTATGTTTTTCTGGATAACAGAATTAGCATGGATTATTTGGCGTATTATACTTTCTTCAGTGAAGGAGAAATCAGGAATTATGCTGAGATTTTATTAACTAAAGCAGAATCTGAATAATGACAACCAAAAACCATAATTATCTTATAAAAATATTGGCATGAACCATTTTGTTTTTGTTATCTGCGGCAGCAAAGAACATACTGACAAGCTCAATTTCAGCCTGAAATTTCTCAGACATTTCAGCAATGCAGATATCGTGGTTGTTACTGATACAACACGAAATGAAAACAAGATTGAACATGACAGGATCATAGATATCAAAACACCGGAGAAATTCACCCACCATCAGGCCAGCATATATTTAAAAACCGGATTGTTCAAATTTATTTCAATTAAACCCAACGATACATATTGCTATCTTGATTCCGACATCATTGCCGTATCAAAAGCATGCGATCAGGTTTTTGCCCATCATAAACACCCGGTAAGCTTTGCAAAAGATCACAATGTTTTCAGTAGTTTCAGTCCCTATGCAATGCGTTGCAAATGTTTATCAAATTATAAAAAGCGAAAAGAGGAATTTAACAGTGCCATGAAAACGTATTTTGATGACTATGAACCGGGCACAACTGAAAGCATGAAACATCTCAACGCATTAAATGCTATTTTTACAAGGTATAAAAAACATCCGTTACGACATGTGTTGAGAATTTTAAACTATCTGGTGTTGAGATATATAGCCCCTGTTAAAGCCATTAAGCTTGAAAATTATACTTTCAACAAACAGAATCGGTGTTGGTACAATGAAAAAGGGAACATGATTAGTTTTGATTATAAATATCACCGAAAAAAACTGTATCATCAACAGGGAATATTTTATAAAGATGGCAACTGGTATAACCGGTACAGTGATATCATAACTCCCCAAACACCAAAATGTCACCATTTACAGGCATATATTTCTCACAAGTATAAAGTTAACATTCCACAGGATTGGCAACACTGGAACGGCGGTGTATTTTTATTCGACAGGCATGCCAAAAGTTTCATGGAATATTGGCATAAAATTTCCATTGTAGAATTCAAATGCGAAGAAACCAAAACAAGGGACCAGGCTACTTTAGCCGTTAGTGTATGGAAGTTTGGTTTACAGCACCACATAACATTACCGGAAAAGTTTAATTTTATCGCAGAATATGCCAATACAGATATCAAGTGGTGTCTGGAAAAAGGATACACTTTTGATGATTATAAATCCTCCTTTTCACCTGCCTTTCTGCATATATACCACCATTGGGGCGATAAAAGCTGGAGTATCTGGCAATCGGTAATACAAAAGGGAAAAGAAAACAATATTATTTAGTGGTCATCGATACAGTCGTAAACCTTTGTGACTATTCAAGATATAATCAGAATATAGGAGCACGAAGTCGGAAGGAAGTTTGAAAAAAGACTCATAACTCCAGGCTTTTAATAGCAGCTTGCTCGTTCATTTGCCCTGAAGTTATTTCTGTCAGAAAGCCAGGCATACAGGCATGATAAAAGGATTAAAATATAGACGTTTTATTGCCAGCCATAAAACAGTAAAGGGGATCATCTTTTAGGATGTCCCCTTTTTACATTGCATTGCCGTAGCTTTGCAATGTACCAGGTTACAGTTATTGTGCCCGTTCAGTGCTGTTGACAAACCGTAAGTTTATCAACTTTCCTGAACCTGAACCGGTGTTGTTGGTGTTGCCACCTTTTTGTCCGGTTTTTGTCCTCCCGAAGCCATCCGGGCGTGAGCCCTTCTGTGTAGCTCCGGCTCTCAACAGTGATACCTGTTGTTTGCCTTTGCGCTCCGGGTGCCGGTTTAAACAACGCCGGGAACTTAATCCTTCTGCTGTCCTTACCGGAGTGAGCCGCTTTGTCACATCTCTGTGAGTCTGGCTATTCACCTGGCCTTAAACGGTGGGCAACTCATCTTCGAAGCCTCACAACTTCGTTTCTTGTTGAAGCCCTTTCCGGAACTTTCTTTTTCCGTAGAAAAAGACTCTTCCGGATTTGCTTCCCGTTTTCAGCAGGCTTTTATCTCTCACCTGGTGTTTACAAATATATACGTGTAATACCCCCGATGCAAATATTTTTACCTGTTTTAATCAACAGGTTTTCCACAGGGTTATCAACAGTTTATTAACATTTTCCGGATATATAAATACCGCTGTATCTCTGTTATTAACCCCTAAATTTCTAACGGTTAGGCATACATATTAACAATGGACGCAAATTTAAGTTATTAACAATGCATTGGTTTTTCAGGAAAAAAATCAGGGTAAAAAACGCGTAAAAAAATCATTTATAATAAATCTGTCATCCTGGCTTCCACTTTTCTGAAATAGTAAAGGCCGGCAAAAAATATTATAATGGTTGGTAAAATACCTAATAAATAAGAAACACTAAAATCCAAACCAAAGAAACACCATCGGTACAATGCGATGATTCCAGCCATTGGATTAAAATAAATAAGATAATGATAATCCTCCGGAATCATAACAGTTGGGAAAAATACAGGGGTTACTAAAATACCAAACCCTACTAAAAAAGGGATAATCAAAAATGCATCTCTATACCGTACAGTAATTGCAGCCAACCAAATGGCAATACTAAGACCGGCTATTACATTAAATAATATCGGAATCGGGAGCAGCAAAACATTGAAAGTTACTGGCTGTTGGTATATAATCAGGATAACTATATACACCACAAGCCAAATCAAAAGTTCCATCAGGCTAACAATAGACTTGTACAGTGGCAGAATCAACTTTGGAAAATAAATTTTCTTAATAATGTGTTGAGATTGCAACAAAGAGGTCCCGGCAAAACTAATTACTGATGAAAAATAATACCAAGCTATCATGCCGGGGAAAGCAAAGACGATATAAGGAATCTGCCCTGTATCAACGTTCAATAATTTTCCAAAAAAGAAATTTATTATTATTGCTCCGGTAATTGCCTGAATAAAGCTCCACATTAGCCCAAGTTTAGTTTGGGTATATTGCACTTTAATATCTCTGACAATAAAAGCTTTTATTAAAGCCCTGTATTCCCATATTTTTTTTATTTGTAATCGTATAGGCTTATTTACCGTATTTTCAATAACCGTTTTTTTCTGCATAATAAGCATTGAATAAAAGTGACTGCAAATTTATTATTATTTTTAACTACGATCCAAGATAATTCATCCATTCGACAATGGTAGATTCAACCAGCAAATGCAACTTTCTTATTCACAAATTTATAAAATATATTTTTAGGGTTGTCATAATTTAATTTTTTTCTAGGTCTTCGATTAATTTTGTATTGAATGTCCTTTATTTCCTGGTCGTTATAAATATTAAACATTGATTTTTTAGGGATGTATTGTCTGACTAGTTTAT
>CAZGPW010000070.1:0-5579 GCA_964527535.1 uncultured Bacteroidales bacterium | reverse complement strand
GTCACCCCATTCGGGGTTTTCGGATTAAGCCACCTGTCAGGTCTTCCATTAGCACCTTATACAAAGCAATAATAATTGCTTATTTTTTATAATGGGTGATCTGACAGGTGGGGCTCAATGACCAGTTGGATAAATTGAAGACTGTGGTTGGTGGAAAACACAGGTTTAGATTGTTAACTCCCGGATATGTTGTTTGAGGATGGCAATAAGGTCTTTTGACTGAAATGGTTTGGACAGAAACCCGTCAAAGCCATATTCCATCATCCTGATTTTATCTCCGGCAGCGGTGAAAGCTGTCTGAGCAACCACCGGAACGCTGTTGTTTATTTTCTTTATGGCGTTTAAAATCTCATGTCCTTTCATGTCAGGCATTTTATAATCTGCCAAAACAAGGTCAGTATCGGGATTGGATTTGAACTTTTCAATGGCTTCCTGGCCGTTGGTTGCCATGATGAGTTTAATTTTTTCATGATTTAAAATAGCGGACAGGTATTGCCTGCATGTATCATCATCTTCAGCAATGAGAATTTTTATGTCCCTGTTGATCATAAGTTCCTTACAAGGAGTGGCATGTTTATAAACTGTTTTTTCATGGCGCCGGCTTTCTTTCCTATCCGGCAAACTGATAAAGAAGCATGTTCCCGTGGGGGTAACTTCTTCTATAAATATCTCTCCGTCAAGTAAATGTGTCATGTTTTTAGCAATGGCAAGGCCAAGTCCGGCTCCCCTGTAACTTCTGGTGTGTGAAGGTTCAATTTGTCTGAAATGATCAAAAATAATGTCTCTGTATTCTTTTTCAATGCCAATGCCTGTATCGCAAACAAAAAACAGCACCCGGTCATCTTCAACACGATACCCAAGTTTGATTTCTCCTGCAGGCGTGAATTTGATGGCGTTTTCAACCAGATGGCTTAAAATATGCCGGAATCTCATGTGATCCGTACACAAATAAAATGGTGTAGTGGTGTTGTTAGTCAATGAAAGCGTAAGGCCTTTCTTGTTTGCTGCATGTGAGTGTTTTTCAACAACCCTGAGCAAACTTTTATGAATATCAAGCTTCTGAAAATGCAGTTTTACTTGTCCTGTCTGGATCATGGAGAGGTCAAGCATATTGTTGATAATGTTAAGTAATTGTGAGCTGTTGTTGACAATGATATCCGAGTATTCCTTAATTTCTTCACGGGTAGTTTCTCTATCTTTTAACATTTCAGAAAAGCCGATGATGCCATTCAGAGGCGTTCTTATTTCATGGCTGAGGTTGGATAAAAAAGCGGATTTCAGCATGTCGCTTTCTTCGGCTCTGATCTTGGCTTTCGAAAGGGCTTTGTGCCCTTCGTTCAAAGCCTTGTTTTTATGTTGAATGTGCTGGATAAACTTATGTATGCTTCTTGTTCCGATCAGGGTTAAAATACCTGCGCTGATAAGAAAAAAGTTATTCAATAACATCCAATTGGTGCCATCATTAATGTTCAGAAGGTATATATCTTGTTTTAAATACACAATGGCATTGTAGAGGAGCACTGAAGAAACCATGAAAAACAAAGTTTCTTTCACGTTAAAGCGGAAAATAAACCCGGCCCACAGCATGACAAGGATCAGACCTGCATAATATCCCATGGAGGCAGGTTCAGGCTTATTTGACAGGTATATCATGGTGAGAATCCCCAACTCAGCAATGAATAAACACAAAATCAAAAACGGCTTGGCGTAACGGATAAAGTATTTTGTATAACTGAATAAAAAAGTAAAAAGTATTACCGGGCATACTATGGTAACCCGAATTATCCAGCTGATGCGGTAATTTTCCTCTAACATATATGGATCCATAATGGCAAATAATCCATATATCAGAATGCCTGCCAGCAAGCCTACACGGATTTCTTTCAGGGTAATGATACTATGGCCGGATATGTAGTCAACACGATCTTTCATTCAGTATTAATACTGATAATGCACCCGTTTAAAAGGGCAGATCATCGTCATTGGCTGAATCATCGGCAAAAGGATCATCAGCAATATCATCGGGGCCCGGTATGGGTGCATCATCTACGGGTGGCTTGCTTGCAGCGTTTTTCACTGCCGGGTCAATCTTCCATACTTTTACATCTGTAAACCAGCGGCCTTTAAATTCCCTGCTTTCAATGTTGATGGATGCTTTGATTTGATCGTTGGGTTTCAGCCCGGTGATATCCACTTTGTCGTTCCAGTTTAATAAGCACACTTTTTTTGGAAACTGGTCTTCAGTTTCGATGATGAATTCTTGTTTTTTCCAGGGGCCACGTGCTGATTCACCTGTGACCGGTTCGTTGATCTGGATGAGTTTTCCTGTAATTTCCATGGTTTTCTATGATTTAATATTTTCGGATAAATATATATATTTCATTGAGAACCAACAAATGTATTGGCATTTTCAGAACGTCCCTGCGTGCAGGATTATTCATAAATCGTTACTGTCATTGTTCAAAAAACCCAAAAGTGGCAAACAGCAATGACTTTTACAGAGTTTTTCCCGGATATACTTTCAGTGCTTCCTGCAGGCTGTCCATCGCTTTTTCCAGATCCTTAATATTAAGGACGTATGCTATGCGTACTTCTTTTTTGCCCAGCCCCGGTGTGCTGTAAAAGCCTGATGCAGGAGCCAGCATTACGGTTTGTCCCTGGTAATCAAAGTCTTCCAACAGCCATTGTGCAAATTTATCGGTATCATCCACAGGCAATTCCACGGTAGAGTAAAATGCACCTTTGGGCAGGGGGCTTTTCACGCCTTCCATTTGGTTGAGCCGTTTTACCATGTAATCCCGGCGCTGGATATATTCATCATACACTTCATCGAAATAGGCTTTTGGTGTATCAATGGCAGCTTCAGCCGCTACTTGTCCTAAATAGGGAGGGCATAACCTGGCCTGGCCGAATTTTAAAGCTGCCGCTATGATGTCTTTGTTTTTGCTGATCATGCAACCAACCCTGATGCCGCACATGCTGTAGCGTTTGGATACTGAATCCATCATGATCACATTATCAGTAATATCATTTAGATTCATCACAGAAAAATGGTTGCGGCCATCGTAGCAAAATTCCCTATATACTTCATCTGAAAACAGGTAGAGGTCGTATTTTTTTACTAGTTTTTCCAGTTGCCTGAGTTCTTCTTCAGAATACAAATAACCGGTAGGGTTGTTTGGGTTGCAGATTACAATGCCTTTGGTTTTTTCTGTGATCAGTTTTTCAAAATTCTCAATGGGCGGTAAACCAAAATCATCATTGATGTTTGAGGTGATTGGTTTGATGGTAACTCCTGCTGTGACGGCAAATCCATTGTAATTGGCATAAAATGGTTCAGGGATGATCACTTCATCTCCCGGATTCATGGTTACCATAAAAGCAAAGGTAATGGCTTCTGAACCACCGGTTGTGATGAGCATTTCATCGGGAGTAACATCAATATCAACCGTTTTGTAATAGGTTGATAATTTTTTACGATAAGACGCATTGCCTGCAGAGTGACTGTACGCCAAAACATTATCATTAAGGTTCTTAATGGCCTCCAAAGCGACTTTTGGAGTTGGGATATCAGGTTGACCTATATTCAGGTGATACACTTTTTTTCCCTGGCGTTTTGCTTCATCAGCATAAGGTGCCAGACGGCGGATAGGTGATTCAGGCATGGCCTTTGCTTTTACGGATATTTTTGGCATAACGATTAGATTTTTGAATGTTGTGTTTTGTATGTTTCTTTTATTTTTCGGGATAAAGGTATCAAATATAGGGAATCGAATGGCATAATTTTACCTATTTTCCAGCATGTTTTTCTCCTAAACAGTATAAAAATCCGTTTCTGCTTGCTATATACATTTTTTCATTGAGTAATACAGGTGTAGATTCAAAACCACCATCGAACTTGTCTTCCAGGGTGAAAAGGCAGTTATCATCATAAGAAAACAGGTATATCCCAAGATAACTTGCTACAATGAGTTTGTTATCCGTAAATACAGGCGTTGAAATTGATGGCCCCACATAATGTTTATAAACCAGTTCGGGAGTAGGGTATTTGTTAAGTCTCTCCGGCCCGGAAACAGAATCGCCATTGGTAAATTCATGGTTGAGTATATAAACATAGCCGTCGAGAGAAACAACTGCAGCGAGGTGTTGGTCATTTTTGCTCATGTAATGATCGTTGACAGCTGGCGATCCAATAATCCCACCTTCCCATACAACAAAATTTGTATCTGGAACAGGAAAGTACCACAACACACATGAATCAGGATGCTGTTCAGGGTCAATTTTAAAAACCCCGCCTTGCCCTGTAATATATTGTTTTTCCAGGGTAATCAACAAAGATGAATCCCTAGTAACCACAGGTGTTCCATCCATATCAGCACCTGTGTGAAACTTCCAGTCTATGCTGTCGGAGGCCTTGTTATATCCATAAAGCCAACCGGTACCTGAAGCCATGTACAGATAATTCCCAAATGCTGTTGGTGATGCTTCCAGAACCACGTTATTTCTGTGGTTGACAGCATCTTCGTTTGTATAAGTTTTGATCAGGGAAAAAACATCAGGCTGTGGTAAATTGGTATCTTTTCTCACCGTACAATCAGGCCTGGGATCGGCAATCAATAAGTAACCATTTTCCAATGGTGCGTATAGTGTATCGTGAATGACAAGGGGCGAAGCATCTACATCGCGGCTGAAACTCAGGCTGCGTTTTACATTATAAAACCAAACCGGCTTGCCGGTAATAAAATCTATGGCACGGAGTGAAAATGCATAAGGATCTGAAATTTTTATGTCACTGCCCCGTCGTGAACCCTGTATGATTAAAAACCTGTTCTTATCCCATGAATAATTGTTATGCCAAAGTGTGGGAGATCCTTTTAAAATATCATTAAAACTATATTCCCACACTTTTTTACCTGTTTCTGCATTGATTTTAAAAAGCTTATGTGAAAATGCCGGCTGAATGATAAAAAAGCTGCTGTCATGCCGTACGGTTACTCCCTGTCCAGTCCAGCCGGCACCATGCATCGTTTTTAATGCACCTTTGCTGTAAGGATCAATGGTTTTTCCACTACCCAGCATGAATTTCCAAAGTACATCAAGCTTTGCGGGCGCTGTATTGCCATAATAATTTCTGTTTTCATTGCCAAGGTAAGTGGACGATAAAAATTCAATGTCGGGCACTGGTTTTGTAAACGCTTTGTTTTCCTGTGCGCACACATTATTTATCCAAACAAAAAGGAAAATACAGACAAAAGAAACAATGAATCGTGACATCTAGTCGAAGGATTTGCCGGGCAGTTGAGCAAGTTGCAGTAAATCATCATATTGATCGGGATTGATGTCAATATAATAGTACAATGGATTGATGCTTTCTCCGTTGCGCCTGATTTCATAATGCAGGTGAGGAGCGGTGGACAATCCTGTATTGCCAACGGTTCCAATTTTATCACCACGGTCGATTTTTTGACCTCTTTTTACCGTGATGCTATTCAGGTGAGCGTATCTTGTAGAGAGCCCATCGTAACCATGATCAATGATTACCAAATTACCATATCCTCTCCGGGAGCGGCTGTGTTCAA
>CAZGPW010000069.1:0-5520 GCA_964527535.1 uncultured Bacteroidales bacterium | reverse complement strand
TTTGGCTGCACTCGCCTTGTTTAGGTCATTGCCATTTTGAAAATTGAAATTTATTTGAGGTTTGTTATTTGATTTTTTGTTATTTCATTATTCACTTATAGATAAATATTCGACTTTATGGACACGCACTATTTAGTTACAAACCTTAATATAGATAGATGTATGGTGCAGAAACCTTTAGAACATTATAAATTACAAGGTAATTACTTCACCAGGGATGTGCTTGAGTTAGCACCGGATTTACTGGGAAAAATTTTGGTTGTAAAAAATAATAACAACACAGCACGTTTTCGTATCACAGAAACGGAAGCATACCGGGGCGAAGAAGACCTGGCCTGCCATGCCAAAAAAGGTCGTACCAAACGTACGGATCCCATGTATTATCCCGGCGGAATTCTTTACATATACCTTGTTTATGGCATGCATTGGATGATGAATATTGTCACTGGAGAAAAAGATGTGCCACAGGCTGTACTGATAAGAGGTGTAGATGAAATAAAAGGGCCGGGAAGAGTAACAAAAACCCTGGGCATTGATAAAAGGTATAATTATGAAAATCTCAGCACATCCAAACGGATATATTTGCTTGCTGACGGTTTACAACCAACCTATTCATGCGCACCACGGGTGGGAATAGATTATGCTGGAGAATACTGGAAAAACCTCAAATGGCGGTTTATATTAAATCCATCTCAATAAGTTGTTCAATGCATTGCGGGTAATACCTGTATTCCAGCTTGTGTATTCGTTCAGCCAGCGATTCCACGGAATCATTCTGATAAACCGGGCATCGTGCTTGTAAAATAATATTCCCCTCATCGTATTTTTCATTCACGTAATGTATGCTGATGCCGCTTTCTGTATCCTTATTTTGTAATACTGCCTTGTGTACGTTATCTCCATACATACCTTTGCCCCCGTATTTTGGCAACAATGCCGGATGGATATTGATGAGCCGGTTTTTGTAAGTACGCACGATTTTTGGTGGTATTAAGGCAAGGAACCCGGCCAGCACAACAATGTCAATATTATATTTTTTCAACTCCTGAAGCAGAAAATCACTGTTATTCAGGTTTTTTTTGTCAACAAAAATATGGTCTATTTTTAATTTTTCTGCCCGTTTCAAAACCCCTGCATTTTTTTTATTGCTAATGACCAAGGCAAGCCTTGCCAGCGGGGTATCAGCAAAATGGAGGGCAATATTTTCGGCATTTGTACCAGAGCCTGAAGCAAATATTGCAATGTTTTTCATGTGTTAAATGTTTAAGATTCAAAATAAAACAAAAATATCTTATCAAAAAAGTGCTGTTTTATTTGGAAATATAATTTATAAATTTGTTTCTTTGTAAGCTCAAACAAAATTCAAAATTAGTATTAACACAAAATTAAAACTATGTCTGATTTTGCATCTAAAGTAAAAAGTATCATCGTTGACAAATTAGGTGTTGACGAAAACGAGGTAACGCCAGAAGCCAGTTTCACTAATGACCTCGGCGCTGATTCATTGGATACAGTAGAACTTATTATGGAATTTGAAAAAGAATTTGACATTTCAATTCCCGACGAAGAAGCAGAAAAAATTGGCACTGTTGGTGATGCCATCAAATACATTGAAGAAAACACCAAGTAAAATTATAAATCGCAGAAACCCCATTTTATGGATCTAAAACGTGTTGTTGTGACAGGTTTAGGTGCTGTCACACCGCTTGGGAATAACATTCCTGAACTCTGGGAATCCGCGTCACAGGGAAAATCAGGTTCTGATTGGATTACACATTTCGATGCGTCTTCTTTCAAAACAAGGTTTGCCTGTGAGGTAAAAAACTTTGATCCCAAAGAACGTATTGATCGTAAAATGGTCCGTAAAATGGATCGTTTTACACAGTATGCGATGGCTTCCGTGGCTGAAGCACTGGAGGAATCCAAGTTGATGGAAGATGAAAATCTCGACAAGGACAATGTCGGCGTCATCTGGGCATCAGGGATCGGCGGCATGGAAACCCTGATTGATGAGATAAAAGGGTATATCAAAAATGATATGAAGCCTCGCTTCAGTCCGTTTTTTATCCCTAAAATTATTTCTGATATTGCTGCCGGACACATTAGTATGCAATACGGATTCAGGGGGCCAAACTTTGCTACCGTTTCTGCATGTGCATCCTCTTCTAATGCCATCATTGATGCACTTAATTATATCCGCCTCGGCAAAGCCAATGTTTTTGTCACCGGTGGATCCGAAGCGGCTATTAATGAAGCTGGAGTTGGTGGTTTTGGTGCCATGCAGGCAATTTCCAAAAACAACGATGAGTACAAAACAGCGTCCCGCCCGTTCTGTGCTACACGCGATGGTTTTGTCATGGGAGAAGGCGGGGGAGCACTTATTCTCGAAGAATATGAACACGCTGTAAAACGTGGTGCTCCTATTTATGCCGAAATTATTGGAGGAGGAATGTCTGCTGATGCACATCATTTGACAGCGCCTGATCCAGAAGGCGGGGGTGCTGCTTTGGTTATGAAAAGGGCACTTGAAGATGCCAAAACTGATTCCGACAAAATTGATTATATCAATGTCCATGGCACTGCTACACCAACCGGAGACGTTGCAGAGTTAAAAGGCGTGTATTCTGTTTTTGGTGACCACAGTTTTATTTTAAATTTAAGTTCTACCAAATCCATGACCGGACATTTACTGGGGGCTGCCGGCGCGCTGGAATCAATACTGGCTATCCTGGCCATCATCAACAATGTCGTTCCGCCAACCATCAACCATCAGAAATGGGATGATAACATTGATAAACGTTTTAACCTGACACTTCACAAAGCACAGGAAAAACCTGTCAATTACGCCATGAGCAATACATTTGGTTTTGGCGGGCACAATACATCTGTAGTATTTAAAGCTTTCGATAAATTATAAGTTTGTGATTTGTATCAGCTGGTTTAAACGTTTGTTTTTTATTGGGAAGAAACACAGGCAGTTGTATTTTAAGCTTAAATCCCTGTTGGGCTTTTGTCCTTGTGATTTATCCCTCTATTTAATTGCTCTGCGCCACAAATCTGCCAGCATCATTGACCACGACCATAAAGTAAACAACGAAAGGCTTGAATTTTTGGGTGACGCGGTCATTGAATTGGTTGTCTCTGATTTTTTGTACAGATCATACCCTGACCATGATGAAGGCACACTGAGTTTGATGCGGGCAAACATTGTGCAGCGAAAAACCATGAACGATATCGCTGTCAAAATGGGAATCCCGGATTTGCTGGTTACCGGGGATAAATCCCCTACGCAAACAAAAAATATTTTTGGAAATGCACTTGAAGCGATAGCGGGGGCTGTATATGTTGACAGGGGATATTTTTATTGCCGGAAATTCATTGAGAAAAAGTTCATTTCAGGATTTGACCAGGGTAATTTATTCAAGGCAGAATACGACCATAAATCATCATTGCTGCATGTAGTACAGGAGAAAAAATGGGACATTGAATTTGACACGTTTGAACAAATTGAATCCACAGAAGCCCAAATACACTTTGAGTCACATGTGTTAATTAACAATGAATTTATTTCACAGGGGAAAGGGTGGTCAAAAAAAGAAGCAGAACAAAACGCTGCCAGGAAAGCACTTGATAAAATAGGGATTTAATCCTATCTTTACATCAAAAGAAAAAATCATTTGTGACAAAAGAAAAGCGTCTGAAATATACACCTGTACCTGATTTTACATTGGTTGCCATTGCTACCAGTGAGGACGCTTACAGATTATCATGGGTGCTGAACCAGTTGCTTGGAATTCAACTTAAACGTACAGACCCCTTACAGGTGTGGGATGAAAAAACTGAAAATCCCCTGGAGTTTGGTTGTTACAAATATACAAGCCCATCCGAACAAACCGTTTGCAGATTGATAGCCAATAAATCAGAATCAGGGCTGCTTGAATCAAAATACAATAAGTTCGACTATTTTTTTCAGATGCGTCATTTGCCCGGAGTTCAGGCAAGCGATGTGATAGAACAACTGAACAATGAAAAAGACATTATACTGGCTGTGGAAATAACATCCCCAGGCAAAGCATTAACGCAAAAATTGATGATATAAAAATTGGATACAATGAATTTTGATTTGTTAAAAAAATTGAGCGAAGCTTCAGGCATCAGTGGGTTTGAAACGGAAATTCGCAACCTGATCAGAAATGAAATACCAGGCCTGGTTGATGATTTGAGCATCGACAACATGGGAAATCTTACGGCTTTCAGAAAGGGCAAAGCGGATAAAAAATTAATGATCGCTGCTCACATGGACGAGATTGGCTTTATTGTTACACACCTTGAAGAAAATGGATTTTTGCGTTTTACCAGCATCGGTGGATTTGACCCCAAAACATTGACATCTCAACGGGTTGTTGTGCACGGCAAAAAGGATATTGTTGGGGTAATGGGTTCCAAACCTATACATGTTATGGATGATGAGGAAAAGAAGAAAAACCCCAAAATCAAGGATTATTTTATTGATACGGGCATGAGCAAAGAAGCCCTTGAAAAAATCGTGGAACCGGGAAATGCTGTGACTCGCGAAAGAAATTGCATTCAAATGGGAGATTGCTACAACGGGAAATCCCTCGACAACCGGGTATCGGTTTTTGTGCTGATAGAAACCCTTAAAGCGATAAAAGACAAAGCATTGCCTTATGACCTGTATGCAGTTTTTACCGTCCAGGAAGAGGTTGGCCTCAGGGGGGCACACGTTGCCAGTTTGCAAATTGAGCCTGATTTTGGCATTGGCCTGGATACAACCATTGCTTATGATGTGCCGGGGGCCCAGCCCCACGAAATGGTAACACGCCTGGGCGAAGGCACAGCCATCAAATTAATGGATTCCTCAGCCATTGCAGATCAGCGGATGATCAGTTTTATGAAAGAGACTGCAAAGCATAACAAAATAAAATATCAAACTGAAATTCTTGCTGCAGGCGGTACGGATACGGCTTTCATTCAGCGGATGAACAAAAGCGGTGCCATTGCCGGTGCTGTTTCAATACCAACCCGGCACATTCACCAGGTAGTGGAATCCGTGCATAAAGATGATGTAAAGGCAAGCATTGATTTGCTTACTGCCTGTATTTTGGAGGTTAATAAAGGAAACTGGGAATATTAATATTCTATTTTTCGGTTTGAAGAAAACAGTTATCTATGCCATTAAACACAAAAAAAACAAAGTTCAAAATAATGGTTTAGGATTCAGGGATTCGGTTTTAGGGGTTTAAGATATCTTATGACCTAACTCCTAACCTGGCATAGCCAGAACCAAAAAGGAAATAATGAATACTGAACAAGGAATGTCGAATGATGAAGTTAACAGACAAAATCAGAACAAAAGAAAGTTTGATTTAGAAGAAAGGCTGATTATTTTTGCCGTTCTTATTATGAAGGTTTCTGAAAATTTGCACACCACTCCTGCTGGACGATATATTTCCGGACAAATTGTGCGTTCCGGCACTTCTCCTGCATTACACTATGGGG
>CAZGPW010000068.1:0-6974 GCA_964527535.1 uncultured Bacteroidales bacterium | reverse complement strand
TCACCGTCGGTCGTTCCTTGCTGATGCAATATTATGAAAAAATTTTATTACTTTTGAAATCGTAAATTAAATTGTCCGATTTATTAGGGGCTAAACCACAAGCACCTCAATGCCATCCATTCCCGGAAGTTTATTATCCAGCAGTATTATATCTATTGGTTTAGATTCGATCTGCTCAATTGCCTTTTCTCCTGTTTCGGCCGTAAAAATTTCAAAAGTAAAATCTTCTTCCATGAAGGGATAACCGACGGAGAAATTTCTCAGAACCCTTTCTGCACCAGACCTGATGCCTGGTTCGTCATCAACTATTAACAGCTTAAGTGTGTTCATAATTTTAAAAGTTTACTTATTTCACGATACAATTGATCCGGCCTGATGCCCTTTTCAAGATAGGCATCGGCGTTAATCCATTTTTTATCGCCTTCGTCTTCAAGGCTGAAAATCATACCGGTTTCAGCCGTTAAAGCTGTCGCAATAATAATGGGAATGTCCGGATGTTTTCTTTTCATTCTGTGACTTAAAATAAAGCCACTGTCTTTGTTTTCCATCATAAGATCGAAAATAGCCAAATCGGGTTTTACATCATGCATCATCTTTTCAGCCTCCTTCTGACCACAGGCACTGATTACTTTAAACCCCATATTTTCAAGCAATTTAGTCATCTGGAAAATGTAGTCAACATCATCGTCAACTAAAAAAATTGTTTTGTTTTCTATTGCATTCATATCATTATATTTTTAGATTACTCTTGGTAAAGTGATTATAAACTCTGTTCCTGTTTTTCCTTCCTCCGGATCTGCATTTGACCTGACTTCGATTTTACCATTGTGCATCTTAATAATGCCATAAACCAGTGGTAGTCCAAGTCCGGTACCTTTGCCTACATCTTTAGTTGTAAAAAAAGGCGTAAACATTTTATCCATATTTTTTTTCGGTATGCCTGTGCCGGTATCGGTAACCTTTATTACTACATCTGTTTTATTACCACCAAGCTTTATTTTCAGGTCTCCCCCATTGGGCATTGCCTCGACAGCGTTTTTTTCCAGGTTAGTAAAAACCTGCAACATCTGATCTTCATCAATCATTACATATGGATTTGTTATATCAGATGTAACAGAAGCGTTAATGTTCTCCGGAATAATGATTGAATCAAGGCTGCTGTTAAGAAATTCCACTATATTAACTTCCTGTAGCCTTATTTTGTTTTTGCGAGCGAAATTGAGCAGCCCGCTGACAATTTTTTTGCACCTGTCAGCTTGCTCAACAATTAACTTCACATCACTTCTCATTGGGTTGTCGTTTTTCAACTCTTCAAGTGCAATGTTGCTGTACATTGTAATTACGCCAAGCGGATTGTTTAGCTCATGTGCAATCCCTGCAGATATCTGTCCCATATTTGCAAGTTTTTCAGAATGCTTAAGTTCAAGTTTTGTAGATTTAAGTGTTTCATTTGTGTTGTGAAGTTCTTCAACAGAATCATGCAATTTTTCAATGGTGTAAGGTAAACACATTTTTTCTTCAGCATACCCTTGTGCTATAGCAACGGCATGGTTATAACATGTATTATAACCACACGCACCGCAATTTAAATGGTCTGATGCTTCAAATTTGCCCATTTCTTGTAGTATCCGGTCGATTTCATCTTTGTCAGGCGTTTCTTTTCGCCTGTCCATAGGGGTAAAAGACTGCTTAAGGTCAAGATGATAAAACCTGTCAAGGTTTTCCTGCCACTGATTTTCATTATGATTCATCAGCTTTGACTTTGTGTATTTACTGATTTGAGACCATTTTAAATAAAAGTTGTTCCTGTCGCTCATGCCGGGCCCCATAATACAACCATCACAACAAAGCAGCTCAAGGTGATAGTCCGATATTTCGTCGTTTTCAAATTCCCTGATGGCTTCTTTGAAGTTCTTTTTTCCTGAGTCAACTATAATATCGCCTTCAACAACATTGTCGGATTTCTTTACATTTTGCAACAACCCTCTGCTTACAGGAAACAACGCCCCCATGCCTGATAACGGACCGTTGAAATCTGAAGGTATTGAGTTGTCAGGGGTAATATCATGTTTTTTGAACATAGCCCTTAATTCTGTAAACGTCAGCGCTTCATCAACTTCATCCGACTCCGCTTTTTTCGCTATACAGGGGCCAATAAACACGGTTTTAACATCCGCTCCGTATATATCCCTGGCAATTCTTGAAGTAGCAACCATCGGGGATGCAATATGAGCAAGGCGATCTACCAGCTCAGGGTGATATTGTTCAACATAATAAACAATGGCAGGGCAATCTGACGAAATATAGGTTTTATCTTTAGTTTGTTCCAGTTGACTTTTGTATTTTTTTGCAACAAGGTCTGCACCAAAGGCCACATCCAGTATTTTATCAAACCCCAGTTTACGGATCATACCAATCAATGTCTTATGGTCATCGTATTCTGTGAATTCTGCAGGAAAGCTGGGTGCAATCATTGCCACAACTTTTTTGGATTTATCCTTAAGCAAGCACTCAACTTCATCTTTCAGATCAAGAATGACCTTGGCATTTTGACTGCATACGGTAACACAGTTACCACAACCTATGCATTTTTCACCCACGACTTCCGCTTGCCCGTCAATTATTTTAATTGCCTTTACAGGGCATTCCCGGACGCAGGTAAAACACACTCTGCATTTGTTTTTCTCGGTGGTTACAACTGTATTTCTTTGTGCGTGTCCCATATCTCAGCGTTATTTTCCATTAATTATTTAAGCACTTCTCTTTTTGCGTAATGCGTATGCAGTAATTCGTGGGATTTATGCCCTAAAGGTTTTCCCAGGAAATCCTGATAAAGTTTAATTATCTCAGGGTTTTTATGCGATACCTTAATCGTTTCTTTATCGTCAATATCGTACAGGGCATTCATGCGTGATTGTATGGCTTCTTCTGAAGCCCCTATATGTTGTCCGCCGCCGTTAATACACCCTCCGGGGCATGCCATCACTTCAATGAAATGATAGTTTTTTTCACCTTTATTGACTTTGTCCAGCAATTTTCTTGCATTAGCCAGGCCGTTGACAACGGCAAGCTTAAGCGTCAGGTCGCCGATGTTTATTTGCGTTTCTTTGCATCCTTCAAACCCGCGAAGGGATTCAATTTTAAATTTCATCAGTTCTTCCCCTGTCAGCATATTGTAAGCAGTCCTGACAGCGGCTTCCATCACCCCGCCTGTGGCGCCGAATAGTTTTCCTGCGGAGCTTCTGAATCCCAATGGAGAGTCGGTTGATTCAGGAGCAATGTTATGGATATCGATGCCGTACATCCTGATTAACTGACCTAACTCTCTTGTTGTAAGTACCGCATCAACATCGGTTATCCCTTCGTGAGTCATTTCCTCACGTTGTGCTTCGAGTTTTTTGGCAGTACAAGGCATGATTGATACTGAGTAAATATTTTCTGGCTTTACATTGCTTTTATCTGCCCAGTGTGATTTAATAACCGACCCCATCATTTGCTGAGGCGATTTACAGCTTGATAAATCAGGCAGCATTTCGGGATAAAACTGTTCTGCAAACTTAACCCACCCCGGGCAGCAGCTTGTTATCATTGGCAGGGGACCACCGGTTTTTACACGGTTAATCAACTCGGCAGCCTCTTCCATAATGGTCAGGTCAGCACCGAAAGTAGTGTCAAACACGTATTTGAAACCAACTTTTCGCAACGTGGCATTCAAAATATTATTTATATCAGTCCCTGGTGGCAGATTGAATTCTTCTGCCAATGAAACCGAAATAGAAGGAGCGTATTGTACCACAACAGTTTTTTCAGGATTATTAAGCATTGAGATAAGCTCAGGGAAGTGGCTCTTTTCTGACAGAGCACCGGTAGGGCATACCATAATACATTGGCCGCAATTTATACAGCTTGAGGTGTTAAGTGTTTTATCGAAAGCGGTACCAATATATGAATTGGCGCCCCTGTTGATAAAGTCTATACAGGCAACACCCATGACTTCTTCACAAGTTCTGACACACCGGCCACAGAGAATGCATTTATCAGGATCGCGTACCAAACTTGCACTTGCCCTGTCAAGGTTGATGTGGTTTTTTTTGCCTTTGATACGACGTTCACGCACCTGTAGCTCTTCAGATAAATCTTGCAACTCACAGTTTTTGTTTCTCACACAATAAAGACAGTCATCGGGGTGATTTGAAAGCAATAGTTCAACTATGGATTTCCTGGCTTCAATTACCCTGGGCGAATGAGTCTGTATTTTCATACCTTCTTCAACGGGTGTGGAACAAGCGGTAAAAAGCCTGTTGTTATTAGTGTTTTCCACCACACACATTCTGCAAGAGCCTGAAGGTGCCATCCCTTTGAGATGACACAAGGTTGGCACATGAATACCTTGCCTTTTTATTGCCTCCAGAATGGTTTCCCCTGGCCTGGCTTCTATTCGTTTATTATTTACATCTATTAAAAAGCTCATTTTTGTATTTTTTTAAAATTAAACAACTTCAATTGCTTCAAATTTGCAGGCCTCATAACATGCACCACAACCTATACATTTGTCTTCAACTATGAAATGCGGCGATTTTTTGCTGCCTATAATGGCATTTACAGGGCATTTTTTGATGCATGCTGTACATCCTGTACATTTGTCAACATCTATTTTGTACACTTTCAGGTTCTGACAGACACCTGCCGGGCAATGCCTGTCAAAAAGGTGAGCTTCGTATTCCTCTTTAAAGTTTTTATAGGTACTCAACACTGGGTTTGGTGCCGTTTGACCTAACCCGCACAATGAGGTGTCTTTTATTACACGGCTTAGCTTTTCAATCTGCATCATGCCTTTAAACCTGTCCAGCGCTTCTGTATTATCGCCGCCGCCGGGTTTCGATGTTATGCTTTCAAGTATTTCAAGCAGGCGTTTTGTTCCTTCACGGCAAGGAATACATTTACCACAGCTTTCCCTTTGGATAAACCCCATAAAGAATTTGGCAATATCAACCATACAGGTAGATTCATCCATCACAACCAATCCGCCCGACCCCATCATAGCGCCTACATTAATAAGTGATTGATAATCAACTTGAATGTCCAGGTTTTCCTGGGTTATGCATCCGCCTGACGGCCCGCCAATCTGTACAGCCTTAAATTTTTTGTTATTCAGGATGCCGCCCCCGATGTCAAAAATAATTTCCTTTACAGTGGTTCCCATTGGTATTTCCACGAGGCCTGTAAGAGCTATCTTTCCGGAAAGAGCAAACACTTTTGTCCCTTTACTGTTTTCTGTGCCTGTAGATGCAAACCAGTCAGCTCCGTTAGCAAGTATCTCGGAAACATTAGCAAAGGTTTCCACGTTATTTATCACCGATGGCTTGCCAAACAGCCCGCTTGTAGTTGGAAAAGGAGGCCGTGGTCTGGGCATCCCTCTTTTTCCCTCTATACTGTGTATCAGAGCTGTTTCTTCACCACAGACAAAAGCTCCGGCTCCCTTTTTAATCTTTAATTCAAAATCAACACCCGTTTCAAAAATATTTTTGCCAACTAAACCGTATTCTATGGCTTGTTTGATGGCAATTTCCAGGCGTTTTATGGCAAGGGGATATTCGGCCCTAATGTATATGTATGCTTTTGTAGCGCCTATAGCATAAGCACCTATAGCCATTCCTTCGATCAATCTGTGTGGATCACCTTCAATTACAGCCCTGTCCATGAAAGCTCCGGGATCGCCCTCATCGGCATTGCAAATGAGATACTTTTGATCGCTTTTTTCAGCGTTGGCAAATTTCCACTTGCGTCCGGTGGGGAAACCCCCGCCGCCTCTTCCTCTAAGGCCGCTTTTTTCAATAACATCACAGATATCTTCAGGGGTATGCAGGTTTAAAACCTTAATAAAGCTTTTATACCCCCCCCGGGCAATGTAGTCTTTAATGTCCACCGGGTCAATGACACCACAGTTTTTCAGAACTAATCGTTTCTGCGGTGCAAAGAACGGATGTTCGTCCAAATACTGAACTTTTTCCCAGGCTTTTGCTCCCGGCGTTCTAAACTGCCCCAATATATCGTTCTTTGGCAATTCCAACTGAAACATACTGTCCAAAAGCGGTTTTACCTTATCCTCAGTAATGTTTTGAAATGAAATACGATTATATCCGGGCAGTTGAACATCCATTATCGGTTCCACAGCACAAAGGCCTATGCATCCCGTTTCAATAATTTTTGCCTTAATGCTGTTTTCTTTGAGGTATTTTTTAATGGCTTCAAGTGTTTTGCCAGCACCGGCTCCAAGTCCACAAGTACCAGAACCAATATAAATTACAGGCTCATCGATTTTATCATGCCTTAAAATTGACATTTGCTCCAACATATCCGGGTCTTTGGAATTATTTGAATAATCCCTTAACACTTCGTCTATTATGAAGTCTTTTATGGAGTTGATATTGTTATTATTCATGACTGTTCCTGATTACGATAGTTATCTAAAATTTCTTTTATTGATTCGGGGGTGACTTTAGCATGAAAGTTTCCGTTGATGGAAATCACTGGTGCCAGACCGCAAGCTCCAATGCAAGCTACAACTTCAAGGCTGAATAATCCATCCCTGGTGGTTTGTCCGGACTTGACACCAGTGTTTTTTTCAATTTCTTCTAAAACGGTAGCTGACCCTAATACATGGCAAGCAGTACCGCAGCACACTTGTATATGATATTTCCCTAAAGGCTCAAAACGAAACTGGTTATAAAAAGTAGCCACGCCGTAAATTTTACTGGCCGGGATGTTTAGATGATTGCCTACATGTACAACCGAGTCTTCCGACAAAAAGCCATCAACATCCTGAATATCCTGTAAGATTGGAATAAGGTTGTCAACACTTCCTGCGGGATACCGTTTTAACGGATTTTACTTTAACAAAACGCAGGTATTCAGTGAGATAAGCTGATATTTTTTCGATTTTGTTGCTACAAATGTTTTTCTAAGTCTGTTTT